>DASWZK010000167.1:0-51588 GCA_036404515.1 Candidatus Limnocylindrales bacterium | reverse complement strand
GCCATGCCCTTTGCTATGCCGAGGCCCGGAACGAAGCTCATCGCGCGATCACCGGTTCAAGAGGACGACGGCGGTCGCCGTCACAAAGAGGTTGAGAAGTGAGGCCGGCAGCAGCCATTTCCAGGCGAAGCCCATCAGCTGGTCGACCCGGACCCGGGGCAGCGTCGCCCGCATCCAGACGAACGTGAACACGAACGCGTAGGTCTTGACCAGGAACCAGAAGATGCCCTGGACCCAGTCGAAGGCGATGAAGCCGGCCAGGCCGAGGACGCCGACGACGAGAACGAGGTCGATCAGGAAACCCAATCCCATCGCGTCCCAGGCGCTCCACTCCCGACCGCCGAGGAGCTTGACGATGACGGCGAAGAACTCTGAGCCGATGACCAGCACCGTCAGGACGATTGCGGCCCAGCCGAAGAAGCCGAGCGACCACGGGTTGAACCAGTTCAGGTTGTAGGCCAGCGGCCAGTTGAACGGGGCCGTCCAGCCGCCGAAGAACAGGGTCGCAGCGAGGGCCGAGACGATGAAGACGTTCACGTACTCGGCGAAGAAGAAGAAGCCGAAGCGCATGCCCGAATACTCGGTGGCGAAGCCGGCCACGATCTCCGAGTCCGCCTCGGTCATGTCGAACGGGGTTCGGTTGGCTTCGGCCGTGGCGGCGATGAAGAACACGAGTGCCGCCAGGGGCTGCTTGAAGACGAACCAGTCGAGGAGCGAGCCCGACTGCGCCAGGACGATCCGGTTCGTGCTCATCGTTCCGGCCAGGAGGATCACGCCGACGACCGAGAGGGTCAGGGGGATCTCGTAGCTGATGATCTGCGCTGCCGAGCGCAGGCCGCCAAGGAGCGAGTACTTGTTGAAGCTCGACCAGCCGGCCATCAGCAGGCCCAGGACCGACAGCCCGCCCATCGCGAAGAAGTAGAGGAGGCCGATGTTGAGGTCCTGGCCGATCAGACCCGGTGCAAACGGGATGACCAGGAGGGTCATCACGCTGGCCATGTAGGTCACGACCGGGGCGAGAGTGAAGATGGTGACGTCGGCGCCGGTCGGGGCGAAGTCTTCCTTGGCGAGGACCTTGAGGCCGTGGACGACGCTCATCGCCGAGCCCCACGGCCCGATGCGATTGGGCCCGACGCGGAGGTTCATGCGGGCGATGACCTTGAGCTCGAGATAGATCAGGACGAAGGCCGTCGGGATCGTCATCAGCAGGATGGCCGTCGCCGCGACGACGAATCGCACGAGAGGCAGGTTGGCCCCGAGGAAGTCGGTGAGCGGCGGGCCTAGCAGGACGATGGCGAGGACGGTCACGACCCCTGCGCCGATCGCGAGCGGCACGAAGATCAGTGCCAGCCGCTCCGCCAGCGACAGGCGAGCCAGGACCCCCGCGGGCAGGCTCTTCACGAAGGCCATCACTGAGGTCATCGATGCCCGCATCGTCGCCCTCATTTGTCGATCCCGCCCATGACCGGGTCGAGCGACGCGACGATGGCCATGGTGTCGGCCAGCAGGTTACCCGGCAGTAGAGCGGGCACGGTTTCGAGGTTGACGAAGCTGGGGTCGTGGATTCGGAAGCGGAACGGCTGGTCCGAGCCGTCGCTGATCGAGTAGACACCCATCATCCCTCGAGGGCCTTCGCACGCGCCCCAGGAGCGTCCGGGGCGCGGCCGGAGCAACCGTGGCAACTTGGCCATAACCGGGCCGTCGGGAATGTTGTGGAGGCACTGGTCGATGATCTTGATCGACTCGCGGACCTCGTCGACGCGGATCAGGTAGCGGGCCAGCGAGTCGCCCTCCGTGCGAGTCGGGATGTTGAAATCAAGCTCCGGGTAGACGCTGTAAGGGTGCGCCCGCCGGACGTCGAAAGGGACGCCGGTGGCGCGAAGGTTCCCGCCCGTCACCCCGAAGCTAAGGGCGGCGGCGCGATCCAGGACGCCCACACCGCGGGTCCTTCGGACGAAGATCTCGTTCTCGTTGAGCAGCCCGGCGCTGGCTTCGGTCTGCTTGGCCGCCCGGCTCATCCAGTCGCCGAGGCGGCTCATGAACTCGTGGTTGAGGTCGCCGTTGACGCCGCCGATGCGGAAGTAGTTGAACAGCATCCGTGCCCCGGTCAGGGCAGCGAGCATCTCCACGATCTCGTCGCGCTCGATGAAGCCGTAAAGGATCGGCGTCAGGCCTCCCAGGTCCAGAGCCAGAAAACCTATGTAGAGGGTGTGGCTGGCGATGCGGAGCAGCTCGCCGGAGAGAACGCGGATGTACTCCGCGCGGCGCGGTACCTCCACGTCCATCAGCTTCTCGAACGAGAGCACTGCCGCCCACTCCTGGAAGAGGGAGCTGATGTACTCGAGTGGGTCCACCTGATCGATTACGTGGTAGTAGTCGGAGTTCTCACAGATCTTCTCGACACCACGGTGGAGGTAGCCCAGGACCGGGTCCACGTCCACTACCTGCTCGCCCGAGAGCTTGAGGACGAGGCGCAGGACGCCGTGAGTGGCCGGGTGGTGCGGGCCGACGTTGAGGAACATCTCGCCGTCGCCGAGCGTGTAGAACTCGCCCTCGCGCTCGGTCCTGGGCGGATAGGGCGGGATCGGCTCGAACAGGTCGGCGCCGATCTGACGGTCGAGCATGATCCGCGGGTCGTCCGTTGAAGGTTGCGGCTGCGCTTGCGCCCTCGTTCGGGCGGTCGTGGGGCGAGAGGCGTGCTGTCGAGGGGGCATCGTCGTCCTCAGCTCGCCGGCGCCCGCCGGATGCCGGCCGCGGGATCGTCGGCCAGACCGGCTGGACCGTGGCCTCGCTCGACGTGGCGGACGCCAGCACCCGGCGATCGGGCCGCGTCGTCGGGCAGGAGGAAGTCCTTGCGGAGAGGGAAGCTGGTGTAGTCGGGCGGCATGAAGATGCGGCGCAGGTCGCGGTTGCCCTCGAAGACGATCCCGAACATGTCGTACGCCTCGCGCTCGAGCCACTCGGCGCCGGGCCAGAGGAACGTCGCCGAGGGCGCCCGCGGGTCGTCCCGGGAGAGGCCGTCGGCGATGATTCGCAGCCAGTCCGAGGTCATCGGGCTCCACAGGTGGTAGACGACCTGGATGACCTCGCCGGTGTCCACGCCGGCGAGATCGGCCAGGATCTCGAAACGCAGATCGACCGCGTCGTGAAGGATCCGCAGGACCTCGGGAACGCTGCCAGGCTCGATTCGAATCTCGGTCTCGTCGTGACGCTGATACACCGAACCCAGCAGGTGGTCGGCCAGACGAGCTTCAAGCCGCGTCTTTAGAGTTCGATCCATCTGTCAGATGTCTTCCGGAGAGTTGGGGCCGATCTCGCGCTCGTTCCAGTGACCGCGGTGGTCCTTGACGAGCTGGCCGAGCTGCATCATGCCGTAGATCAACCCTTCCGGGCGGGGCGGGCACCCGGGGATGTAAACGTCCACCGGCATGACCCGGTCGATGCCCTGGACCACGGAGTAGCTGCGCTTGTAGCGACCGCCCGAGACTGTGCAGTCGCCGAGAGCCACGCACCACTTGGGCTCGGGCATCTGCTCCCACAGCCGGATGAGCGGACCGGCCATCTTGGTCGTCAGCGTACCGGCGACGATGAGCACATCGGCCTGGCGGGGCGAGGCGCGGAACGGGAACATGCCCCAGCGGTCCATGTCGTTCTTGCTCGTGGCGCTCGACATCATCTCGATGGCGCAGCAGGCCAGGCCCGAGAGAAGCGGCCAGAGGCTGTTGGCCCGGATGAGATCGAGGATGTAGTCCGCATTCGTCGGGATTATCTGCAGCGCTCCCCAGCGCGCGGCGTCGTTCCGGCCAGCATCGGTAAGTCCGAACTCCCGCAGATGGGTGATTTCCGTTGGCCGGCCGCCGTCGTAGGCGAGCGGATAGGCCGACTGCCACAGCGTGTTCGGGACCACGATCGGCACGGTTAGCTCCCCGGGCGCGAGGGGCGCAAGCTGGCGATTTGGCGGCTTCCGTCCCCTCGACTCTCGATCGCCTACCGCCACGTCAGGACTCCCTTGCGCCAGGCGTAGGCGAGGCCGAGCATCAGCACGAGAACGAACGTGCCCATGCTCACGAGGCCGCCGACGAGCAGATCGCGAAAGACGATCGCCCACAGGTAGAGGAAGACGACCTCGACGTCGAAGGCGACGAAGAGCAACGCGTAGATATAGAACGAAATGCCGAACCGGCCCCATGTGTCGCCGAAGGTCTCAATGCCGCTCTCGTAGGGCATGCCCTTGTGGCGGTCGCCGCGGTTGCGGTGCGTGATGAGCCAGGCGAGGCCGATCACGAGGAATACGAAGGAAACCCCTGCGAAGGCCAGGCCGACTACGTACCAGATGCCGGTCATCGTTCTCCAGCTGGCCCACCAGCCGCGGCCGGGCGTCCGCGGTGTCGGGCGCGAGGTTACACTAAAACGGTCGCGGGACAGGGTTCGATGCCCGCTCCCTCGCGATCCATGCGAGAGTCTATCAGGGGGGCGGCTCTCTGGCCGTCCGAGGCGGCAGCCGTCCGGGCGCTCAAATGGCACGCACGAGGGCTGCCAGCACGCTCGAGAGCGGCACGGAAGCGGCGGGCGAGTGGCCTGGGCGCCCATCGCGCGCCGGTATTGGCGATGAGCGGTGGGAGTCGGCGAGCCGGCTGCGGGCGACCCGGGGAGGCGCCGCCCGCTTTGACCGGCCGATCCGCCAGTGGGGTAGCGACTGGCGGCTGCAAGCGGGATTCAGATTCAGGGGAGCGGCGCGTCCGAGGGCCGGAACGGTCGACTCGACCCGACCGACCCCCAAGCCGCGGTCCCCCCGCTCCGATCGCAGGGTGACTGGTGAGGCGGTCGCGCCGCAATACGGGAAGTGCCCTATCGAGCGGGTTCGGCCCGGGGACGCCGCGACCTGATCGACGGGCGGCGTAGACGGAGCTCGAGTCGAGCCGAGGGTGGCGCTCAGGGAGTTGTCGGGCCGCGGACACCGCCACGCTCGAGAGTAAGGACGCGGAATCGGCCCATGTGTCGCGGGTCGAGCATGCGGACGATGCCGGAGCGAGCGCGGGCGTAGTCGGCGAGTGTCAACGCCGGCGAAGCCTGAAGGGCGCGCAGCTCGTCCTCCAGGCCGGCGGCGATCAGGAACTCCGATTGCGTCGTGAGGGCGACCTTGCGGAAGCCGTGACGGGCGGCGAGCCGCTCCGCCGCGGTGAAATCGACGTGCGCGGTGAGGTCGACCTCGCCCGGCGCCTCGAACAGGTCTTCCTCGATGTGGTGGCCGCGATAACCGAGCAGCGTCCCTGCAAGGCGACGAGGACCGTACAGCTCGGCCGCGTCGTAGCCGTAGTCGATCGCCAGCAGGTAACCGCGGGCCAGGCGCCCCGCCACCTCGTCGAGCCACGGGCCGAGGCCGAGGCATATCTCGGCGATCTGGCCCTCGGTCAGCCCGACGCCGTCGTCGTCCAGGCGGGCGGCGAGCTCCGGCGTTGATGGTTCGTCGGCGGCTTCGGCGAAGCCGCGGCGCTCCTGGCTCCAGACGACGAAGAGTTCCTGCAGCTTTCCGCTTCTGACCACGACGCGGTGGACCGGCAGGGCGTCGGCGAACTCGTTGGCAATGATGACGCCGGTGACGGGCACGAACCCGGCCAAGTCGGTAGGCTCGGCAGACACGGTCGAGCCCGAGCTTGCCGTTGCGCCCGAGGAGGCCGGTCGTTCAACCAGTCGGTCTGCGAAGCCGGCCTCGCCGAATCTCCGGCGCAGGTCTGCAAGGCGGTTCGGGTTCGATTCGACCGGCTCGTATCGGATCGCGTCGAGCAAATCGGCCGAACCGTGGCGGTGAAGCCCGTCGAGGATCGAGACCGCCAGCGTTCCCGACCCCGGGCCGTACTCGATCATGCCGAACGGCTGCGGTCGGCCAAGCTCCACCCACATGGCCTCGATCCGGCGGGCGACGGTCCAGCCGAAGATGGCGTGCGTCTCGGGGGCGGTCAGGAAGTCACCAACGTCGGTCGGGCGGTCGGCGAGCTGCTGGTAGTAGCCGAGTCCGGGCTCGTACAGAGTGCGTTCCATGTATCGGGCAAACGTGATGCGGCCCTCCCGGCTCGAATCGATCTCGGCGTGGAGCAGGGCGACGAGCTCGGTAGAACGGTTGGCCGGCGATCGAGGTTCGGTCGGCGCGCTGCGCTCGGTCGCAGGAGGCCGGTCTTCGGGCGTCATCGAGCCCCCGCACGGGCTCGCTCCGCGAGCAGGCGCAGGCCGCCGTTCACGAGCGTGTGGCCGCCCAACAGGATCGGGCCGGCGGGGGCAGCCATCGTCGCCGAGGCGGTGAGGTCCCGGAGCCACGGATCGGCGATGGACCCGGGCAGCAGGAGGTCCGACGCGTAGCGGTCCTCGGGCTCCGGCCAGGCCCGGTCGTTGCAGTCGAGGCGGTGGGCGAGCAGAACGCGCGTGTCGATGACAGCGGCATCCGCCAGTTGGGCGACCGTCGCGGCCAGCGACCCGGGGCCGTCACGGTCGAGCAGCTCACCGAGGATCGAGCGAGGCGGCCGGGTGTTGGCGACCCCGCCCGACTGGGCAAGCGCCGACGCGGCCCGCAGGCCGCGCTCCTCCACGAGGGCCCGGACGCGACATGCGACGCCGCGCTCCAGCCAGGCGAGCGTGCTCGCCGAGACGCGGCCCGCCACCAGCAGCTCGGCGCGGCGGTTCGACGTTACGTCGGCGAGTGCCGCCAGACGCTCGCCGACGAGTGGTGCCGCCGCTCGGAGATTCCGCGCCGCCGAATCGCGCAACAGGATCAGGTCCAGCGGCGAGTCGATGTCGACGCCCAACCGCCAGCGCGACCGGAGATCCGCGACGGCCACTCCGGCCCGTTCGTCGAGCCAGCGGGGAAGGGCGTTGTCGGCGGGGAGTGGCGGCAGCCCCGCCAGATCCGCCGCCCGCGAGACCGCCACGACGTCCGCGGAATAGCGGTTGTTCGCGAGCGCGTGCCCGCCGGGGCCCGCGGCGACCTCCACGAAGCGCCGCAGATCCGACGGCCGCGCCAGGGGGATGCTCCCGGAGCCCAGGACGATCAGGCCCTGTATCACCTGGCCCATTGCCGCCCGGTCGCCGTCCATGTCACCGGAGCCGGCCGGCTCGCGGCCACCGTATGCATAGCTCGGACGCTCTTCGCCGGCCTCGCCCAAGACGGCCGTGGCTGTCAGCCTCAGCGCCGCCGCCAGCCGCTCGCCGAACGTAAACTCGTCCGGTGGCCCGGCTACGATCTGCGTCGTGTCGGCCCCGGCCGCCATGAACGCCGCACGTTGCCGTTCCGCAAGCTCGAGGCGCGCTTCTGCCAGCGCGCAGACCAGCGGCCCGGCGTCGGGCGGGGCCGCGGGGTGGAAAATGAGCGCAAGCACGGGGCGCACGAACGGAGTCTAGCCGCGGCGTCTCGCCGTGCGGTGTGGTGTAGGCGGCGCGGGGACTGTGACCCGCCCGCCGCCGGGAACTCGGGAGCAAGTCGATGCGGCCGGTTTGCGCATACATCGGGCTTGGGGCAAACGTCGGCGACGCGGGGGCGACGCTGACGGCGGCCGTCCACGCCCTCGGGGCCCTTCCGGGGGCAAATCTCGCCGGCGTCTCGCGCTTGTACGTGACCGCCCCGATCGAGGTGACGGATCAGCCCGATTTCCACAACGCGGTTGTGGCGCTGGACGTGCCCGCGGGCCCGGGCCACAACACCGGCCCGATCGCCCTCCTGCTCGCTCTCAAGTCGATCGAGCGGGCCTTCGGCCGGCAGGAGCGTTTTCGATACGGCCCCCGCGAGCTGGACCTGGACCTGCTGCTCTTCGGCGAGGAGCACATGAGGGTGGAACGGCCGGAGGATGGCCGCTCGCCGGATCCGGCCAAGGCAACTCGTTTGCTCGAGGTTCCGCACCCGAAGCTTGGACGCCGCCTGTTCGTGCTGGCTCCCCTCGCCGATCTGGCCCCGGACCTGGTTCCGCCCGGCTGGACCGAATCGGTCGAGGCGGCTCGCGCTCGCCGCGAATCGATCGAGGGCGCGTCGGCCGTCCGCGCCGTCGCGAACTGGGACGCCGACCTTGGCCGCTGGATTGAAGCGCCGGTTCTGCCCTGAAGAGGCGCGAAGGCTCGGCTTGAGGGGCCGGCCCTTTCCTGTTTCACACCAGATCGGCATTGAGCGAGTGCTCAGGGGCCCGCGGGTCGCCGGTCACGGGCTCGGAGACATGCAGCCGTGGACGCGGATGGGCATCTTCCGTCCGCCGGCTTGCCCGGCGTCGTCGTGGTGTGAATCCGGCAATCCCGCCAATCAACCTTGCATTGGTGGCCCGACGCTACGACCTGATGATCCTCGCCTGACTCGTCACGGAATCGATGCGGACCAGCGCGCTCCGCTCGAAGGTGTCCGCCTCCGTGGCGCTGGCCAGGCCGAGTCCTAATCTCCCAGGCCGACGCCTGAGAGTCCGTGGCGAAATCGATCGTCGGCTCCGCCGAAGTCAGGTTCCGCCCGGGATGACCTGGGCGGCGATTACCAGCTCGGTCGCCCGGTCATGGCCCACCATCGGCGCCGGCACGCTCAACTGCATTCGAAGGTCGACGTACGTGGGCGCAAACCTCCCTCGACACGTCCACCATCACCTCGAACGCGCGAGCCTGGGGGGCCGCCCGCGCCGACGGCCGCAGCCTAGGCCAACCCGCGCCAGCGCGGCTCTGGCCATCGCGCTTCCCAAACAAAAAAGCGGCGTGGCGACAGGCCCCTGGTCGGTTGTCTGGGCTCCGACCTGTCGCCCGCCACGTCCCCTCGCCCGTCAGTGCGGGCCATCCCTTTCCTCCGACCGACCGACCGGGCCGTCAGGCCCGTTCGGCTGTCACTCACCTATTCGCGCCTGGAGGCCCGTTGGATCACCGGCAAGTGGGAGCTGCCCGGAACGTTGGCCCTAGCCCGGCCAGAACCGTGGCCCTAGCCCGGCCAGAACCGTGGCCCTGGCGCGGCTATCTGCTCGATTTCACCCGGGTGAAGTTGTGTGATCCCGACCTGACGCAGCGCGGCGGCGGGCCGAATCGGACACCTCCGGGCGACTGTTGATGTGCCGATTCACCAGCGTCGGGCCCCCAGCGTTGGCCCGGGCCAGACCCTGTGGGGGCGTAACTCGCTTTGCATCACGCGTGGTGAATTTGCATCACGCGTGGTGAAGATGAGCAAGTCGCCCAGCTCCCGCCTCAGCCAGCGCCCGATCTCGCGCGGCGCGGCCGCTGCGGCTGTGGACTCTGCGACTGCGGCCCCTGCGCCCGATCTCGCGCGCCGCGAAATGGGTTAGTGGCGAAAGTGGCGCCGGCCTGTGAAGACCATCGCCATGTGGTGACGATCGGCGACCTCGATCGCCATCTCGTCGCGTATCGAGCCGCCGGGCTGGATGATCGCGGTGACGCCGGCTCCGGCCGCGGCCTGGATCCCGTCGGGGAACGGGAAATAGGCATCGCTCGCCATCACCGCCAGTTTGGCTCGGTCGTTGGCCCGCCGCAGGGCGATCTCCACGGCAGTCTGGCGACTCGCCTGGGCCGCTCCGATCCCGACCGTAGCGCCGTTACGGGCCAGGATGATGGCGTTGGAGCGGACGTGGCGCACCGCTCGCCACGCGAATAGCATGTCCGTCAGCTCTTCGAGTGTGGGCCGTCGCTTCGTGACCACCTGCAGATGCGCCTTCTCGAGGCCGAGCTCGTCCTTGGTCTCGACCAGGAGGCCGCCGGCGATTCGCTTGAAATCGAGGTTGGCGATGCCGTAATCGCGCGGGCCGTCGATCGGATTGGGTGGAACGGCAAGCAGCGCGATCTGGGGCTTCTGCGCCAGGATGCCGATCGCGGCCTGGCTAAAGGACGGGGCCACGACCGCTTCGTAAGAGTTCGCGGCAATCTCGCGAGCGGTGGCGCCGTCGAGCTCGCGGTTGACGCCGACGATTCCGCCGAAGCACGACACCGAGTCGGTCTCGAGGGCCTTGCGACAGGCCTCGACCAGTTCCTCAGCGGATGCGAGCCCGACCGGGTCGGTGTGCTTCACGATGGTCACGGTTGGGGCGGTGAAGTCGGCGGCGATGGCGTAGGCGGCGTCCAGGTCCAGCAGATCGTTGAACGAGGGCCGCGATCCCTGAAGCTGGGTGGCGTCGGCGAGGGTGCCTGCGCGGTGGGTCATCTCGCGGTAGAAGGCGGCACGCTGCGGAGGGTTCTCGCCGTACCGGAGGTCGTCCACTTTCTCGAGGACCAGCGCGAGCCGTCCGGGGAACATGTCGCCGTCGACGTTCGAAAGATATGCGGCGATCTCGGCGTGGTAGGCGGCGACCAGCCCATACGCCTCGGCCGCGAGACGCTGGCGAAGCTCGGCCGAAACGGCGCCGCGCTGCCTGACCTCGGCGATCACCTGGGGGTAGCGGGCCGGGTTGGCCACGGCCGCAACGCCCGCGTAGTTGCGAGCAGCGGCGGCGAGCAGCGCCGCGCCACCGATGTCGATCATTTCGATGGCCTCGTCGATGGGCACGAGACGGGCGCCCACCTGCGGGGCGAATCGGCTCACGTTGACGGCGACGATGTCGATCAGCCCGATCTTCTGGACCTCCAGCTCGGCCAGCTGGTCGGGCCTGTCGCGTCGGGCGAGGATGCCAGCGTAGATGGCCGGGTGGAGCGTCTTCACCTGGCCACCCGCGATCGGCTCGGAACCTGTGAGCTCCGAGACGGACCGGACCTCCACGCCCTCGGCGGCCAGGGCTTCGCGTGTGCCGTCGGTGGCAAAGACCTCGATCCCAAGGGTGAGCAACTCGCGGGCGAAGGGAACGATGCCCTCCCGGCTTGCCACCGAGAGCAGGGCTCGCACCAGGCGTACCTCCCAGCTGCCTGAGATCCGGCTCCGACGTGCCAAGGCCCGCACCAGGCGGCTGTCAGGCCGATCGGCCCGCCTCGCGCCGGGCCCGCTCCGTCCCGGTTGCCGGATTGGGCCGAGTATAACGCCCGGTCATGGCATACTCCGTAAACGCGAAGTCGCAGGCGCACCCGGCGCCGGCTGCGGCGGCCTCAATCCGGTCTCCCGCCGGCGTTCCGCCGAGCGTTTGCGGTGAGCGCCTATCTAGGTCAATCGACCGCTAACGACTGAACACTCGGAGGGTCCGCGTGAACGGCCCGTGGAACGACATCAGCCTCCTGCTAATCGGCTTCAACCAGACCAACTTCCCGGCCTTGTTCGACCCAACCTGGCAGCTTTCGCTAGCGCTGCTTGCGGCGGCGATCGTCTTCTACAACTTCCAGGGGCGGCGGCTCCGCGCTTATTCGGTCTTCCTCGACCTCAACGAGTGGCTGATGTGGACCTCGGTAGGGGTCTTCGCGCTGCTATTGATGTTCGCGGTCTTCGGCTTCGACTTCATCTTCGTCCTGCCGACCATGGTCGGCGGCGCGGTCCTCTTCATCTGGATCCGGTTCATCCATTTCCCGCCGCTGATCCAGGCCTACGAGGAGCGTCTCGCTCGCCAGCGCTACTTCCAGCGCTCGAGGACATTCCATCCGGAGGCCACGATACGCGCCAAGGCGACGGCGAAGCCAAAGCGCCGCCGGCGGTAGTCTCTCCGGGGAGGCCTCGGTGATTCGCCCCGCGGCTCCGCTCGTCGTCTCTGGGCCCTCGGGCGGCCGATAGGCAGGGCCGACCCAATGGATGTCCGTCGCTTCGGCATCGGCCACCGACGGCACGAAGGCCCCTCCGGAACGCATGGCGTGGACGGGCAATCGATCCACAACGACGAACGCGGGGTCATCGCCGAGCTCGCCTTTCGGCCCGGGGCTGCCATGGCGCCCCACTCGAACCCGAACCTGAGCTATTTCGTCGTGATCGAGGGCGGCGGCTTCGCGCAGGTCGGCGATGAGCGGACGCGAGTGGCCGCCGGCGAGGCCGTGGTCTGGCCGCCGAACGTGGTCCACGCGGCCTGGACGGAGCTGACGCCGATGCGGGCGATCGTCGTGGAGTTCGCGCCGGAACCCGGGCCCGTCGAGCCGCTGCGGCTTGCGGGCGCGGCGATCGAGGTCGTTCCGCCCGAGGCGGCGGCGGATCCGGCCGAGCCCGTCACCCAACCGGCCAGCGCCGACGGCGCGCTTGCGCACGGGCCGGTCGTCCTGCCACCGGACCGCGAATCCGCCGAGAAAGAGCCCTGGTAGGACCCGCCGGCAAGGCCGCGCTTCCGAGCCGGCCCCCGAGCCCGAGCGGGCCCGGGCAATCGGCCGGGCACTTGGCTAAGCGATCGGCGAGCGATCCCAGTCGATGGCGACTTCCTCGTTCTTGTCCGTCTCGTCGACCGCGACCGCAAGCTTCACGCCCGGGGCGACTGAGGCAAGCTTCGCGAGCGGCACGCGGTGGCCGAACACGGCGGGGAACGGCGCCTGGCCGGCCAGGCTACCTCCAGGGTGAAGAGCCACATCGGGTTGTCCAGGCGCGATGGATCGGCCGCCGGATTGATGTCCCGAACGGTCTTGCCGAGGGGCCTTGCCGTCGTGATCACCGCCGTGCCGTGCGTGCCGGTGGCCAGCAGCTTATCGGCGCTGCCGCTGTGCGAGGCGACCGCGCCGCTCCGGACGCCGCCGGCCAGCGCGGCAATATCGGCGGCCGCGGGCTGGCCGTTCGCGTCGAAGTTCATAGAGAAGCCGCCGGGCGGGGTTGCTTCGCCGAAGCCGGCGCCGCGGGTGCCACTGAGGCGCCGCCGATGCGGCCGAAGTCGACCGAGACCTTCTTCGGATCGGTCGGATCGATCAGGACGCCGACGCGGGCGCCGGGGACGACCATCGGGATGCAGATGCGCGGGATCAGCGCCCTGACGACGACCTCGTACGGTGCGCCGCCTCCGATCGGATCCACGACCAGCCCGAGTTTGTAGTCGGGCGCGTCCGGCCCGACGCTCGGCATCGAGACCGTCACTCCGGTGTCGGCGATCGTCTGGATGGTCGCTTCGCTGGGCACTCCGTTCTCGATCGGGCCCGAAACGCCGGCCAGCCTGCGGATCAACCACGGACCCCACAGGAACGGCGTCGTGATCGAGAAGAGCACGATCACGACGACGAAGACAATCACGAGGATCGCGTCCGACGAGATGGGGGGCGGCTTCTGGACGGCGTTGATCGCCGACAGCAGAGCGGCCTGCACGTCCCCGTTGGGAGCCATCTCGTTGTCCAGGGTGTTGTGAATCCACGGCGCGGCGGAGGTGTAGCTGCCGGTCAGATCGGTGCCGTAGATGTAGCCGCCGATCTGGTCGCCCGTGACCGAGAGCGCGATCATGAGCGCCTTGTCGAAGTCTTGGGTCGATGCTGCGCCGTTGAAGAACGCCGTCGTGGATGGGTCGTCGCCGCCGATGGCGATGTCGACGTAGACCGTGGCTCCGAGCTGGCTGCCGAGGTTCGTGGCTGCCGTCTCAGCCTGCTGCTTACCGCTCGCATCGAGAATCCCGGCGCCGTCGAAGACGTTTGTTCCGCTGACGAACGCGCTCGACGCGGGCGAGCGTGCTCATGAGCCAGCTCTCGGTCGACGTGGGCCCGGACGTCGCGTTGCGGTCGATGTACTTGGACTGAGCGGAGGTGAGCTTGCCCTTGAGGGTTGCTCCCATGGTCATCTGTCCGAAGTCATATTGGACGGCCAGGAGCAGACCGTCGACGCTCCAGTCCTTGGCCAGAGTGCTCGGCACTCTTTAGGATTCGGGGACGGTGTAGATGACGACTCGCCCGCCACCCGCCGACCCGATATGCGAGGCCAGAGCCTCGGCCGTGGTCACCGAATGGGCGGACAGGACGCTGCCGTAGTCGTAGACGTGGCGGCCCTGCACGAACGGCGACGGGGTCGCATCCGCGGCCGTCGCCAGACGGGGCCCGGCCAGCCCGACGGCGAGGAAGCCCAACAGGCTCAGTCCGAGGGCCGCTACCAGCGGCCTGACCGAGGCGCGGCGACGCACTCTTCGTCGAATGGACGTGTCGTCCTTGGGGAACGCAGCGGCGCCTTCATCGAGACCCTCCTCTTGCCGGCACGGGTTCGCTTGCGTCGGGTACGGCGGCGTCGGTCGGCCGTTCGTGTCACGGGCAAGCGTAATGCGTCCACTCGGGACGATCCAGATGTCGCGGCGGAATCGAGGGCGAGCGCCGCCGGTTCGCCCTCGTCCGATTGCCTGGCCGTCAGCGGTCTCGGTGGGCGTTGTCGCTACGCGATTGGCGAGGCATCCGAGTCGATGGCGACTTCCTGGTCGGGTCGGAGATCCGTGCCGCCCGTCGGTCCGGGCGCCAGGGCCTCGGGACGAGGGCCAGAGAGAGGCGGGCACAGGATGCGGGCGTGCGCCCGTCGCCTGAGGCCTGACGTCAGCCCAGCGGGCGACACAGCAGCAGGCGATCCTCGCCGCGAGCCTGAACGCGCCGATCAAGGGCGAGGTCAATGAACCCGTTCGAGCGGAAGAACGCTCGGGCAGCGATCGACGAGGGATGGACATCCGAGTCGGCAAGCGTCCAGGCGAGCAGTCGGGCGTTTCCCGCTGCCCCGGCGGCACGAGCAACGGCCCTCGTCAGGCCGCGGCCGATGCCACGGCCGCGCAGGTTCGGGGCGACGGCCAGGAGTGTCAGCTCGGCCGGGTGATCGGCCTCCGGGAGAGTGAGGCCGTCGAAGCCACGCGGGTCGTCGGCCGTGCGAGCCCGGTCCCACGGGGCCCAGCCCGCGACGCCGGCGATTCGGCCCGATGCCTCGGCGAGCAGGAGCTCCGACGCAGGCGGCAGAGCGTGGGCGAGCTCCGGGGCAAGCGCCTCGACAAAGTCGCGAATGGCGGGGTCGTCCTCGGCCGTCGCGGTTCGAATGAGTGGCTCGTCTTCGGACGTGGCGGGCGGGAGCGAGGCGCGCTGATCGGCCGCGGACGAGTGGCCTGCTGTCTCCACCGAGCGTTCGATGCCTAGCAGCGCGCCGAGCTGACCGAGCATCCGGGCCGTGGCTCCCCAGACGCGCTCGCCCTCCACTGCATAGAGGCCGTAGCGGATCAGCCGCTCGCGGATGACCCGCTCCTCGAGCTCGACGGGCGCGTCGGGCAGGAACGCCTCGACCGGAGCCTCGACGATCCGGGCCACCTCACGCGGATTGGGGTGACATTCCGGCCGGCGCTCGGCAAGGGCCACGACCGGCGTGATCTGATATCCGGAAACGGTCAGGGCGAAGACTTCCAGGACGCCGGTGACGTGCAGCCCGCAGACATTCGGGTCCAGGCCAACCTCCTCGGCCGCCTCGCGAAGGGCGGTGTCGATCGGATCGGCGTCGCCGGCCTCGGCCGATCCGCCTGGGAAGCTGACCTCGCCGGCGTGTTCTATTCCGTGGGGAACGCGGGTCGTCAGCAGGACGCGAGCCTGCCCTTCGGCATCGGGGAACAGCAGCACCAGTACTGCCGCAGGCCGACCGCGCTGGTCTGCCTCGGGCCGAAAGAGCGCCTCGGGCGCGTCGAGCCGCATCGGCATCAGGATGGCCGGCGCCGCCGGCAGATTCCGCGGCAGCGCTTCGAGCCTGTCGCGAACGAGCTCGAACCTCAATTGAACCTCGACGACGTCGGGATGAGCCACCGAAGTCTAGTTGACGCGTTTCGGGCCTTCGTCGTCACCGTTGCCCGGCGTCCAGATCCGGTCCGCGGCCGAGGACCCGGCGGCGGCTCCGGCCGCGGCGCCGGCCGGCTCCCGCGAGCCACGCCCACGCGCATCGCGCCGCTGACCCGCATCCGCCACGACCGTGGAATCGCCCGAACGGAAGACCAGCACCCCACCTATGGCGTTCGCGTCGGCGACCACCGCCGTGCCAGGCTTGAACTCGCCGCGGACAAGGGCCCGGGCCAGCGGGTTCTCGACCAGGCGCTGGATGGTGCGTTTCAGCGGCCGCGCCCCGTAGGCGGAGTCCGTCCCCTCGCGGACGATCAGCGCTTTCGCCGCCGGAGTCAACGCCAGCTCGATGTCCTGGTCGGCCAGCCGCTGGCCCAGATCTGCGAGCAGCAGCTCCACGATGGCCGCAAGGTCGGCGTCGTTGAGGGCGTGGAAGACGATGACTTCGTCGATTCGGTTCAGGAACTCGGGCCGGAACTGGATGCGCAGAGCCTCGGTGATCTGGCGCTTCATCCCCTCGTAGGCCGTCTCGTCGCCCGCGTCGCCTCGCGCCGTGAAGGCGGAGATGAACTGCGAACCGACGTTGCTGGTCATGATCAAGACGGTGTTGCGGAAGTCGACCGTTCGGCCCTGGCCGTCGGTCAGGCGTCCGTCGTCGAGGACCTGTAGCAGGATGTTGAAGACGTCCCCGGCCGCCTTCTCAATCTCGTCGAGCAGCACGACCTGATAAGGCCGCCGTCGAACGGCCTCGGTCAGCTGGCCACCTTCCTCGTAGCCGACGTAGCCGGGAGGCGCGCCGACGAGCCGCGAGACGGAGAACTTCTCCATGTACTCGCTCATGTCGATGCGGACCATGGCCGCTTCGTCGTCGAAGAGGAACTCGGCCAGGGCGCGCGCCAGTTCGGTCTTGCCGACGCCGGTCGGGCCCAGGAACAAGAAGGAGCCGATCGGCCGGCGAGGATCCTTGAGGCCGGCCCGCGCCCGCCTGACCGCATCCGATACGGCCTGGATGGCCTCGTCCTGGCCCACGACGCGCTCGTGCAGCCGCTCTTCCATATGGACGAGCTTGGAGGTCTCGCCCTCGAGCAGCTTTGTGACCGGGACGCCCGTCCAGGCCGCGACGATCTCGGCGATGTCGTCGGCCGTGACCTCCTCCTTGAGGAGCCGATCCGGACCGGACAACGCGGCGATCGCCGCCTCCCGCTCCTTCATCTGCTGCCGTAGCTCTGGCAGCCTGCCGTACTTGAGCTGGGCGGCGGTGCCGAAGTCGGCCTCGCGCTCGGCCTGGTCGATCCTAACCTGGAGCGCTTCGATCTCCGACTTAGTGGCCCGGATCGCCGAGATGGCGCCCTTCTCAGTTCCCCAGCGCTGCTTCATGGCAGTCGCCTGCTCGCCGATATCCGCCAGTTCGCGTTCGAGAATCTCCAGGCGAGCCTTTGAGGCCTCGTCGGTCTCCTTGCGCAGCGCCTCGCGTTCGATCTCGAGCTGGATGCGGCGGCGCTCGAGCTCGTCCAGCTCGATCGGCATCGAGTCGATCTCCATCCGCAGCCGGCTGGCCGCCTCGTCGACGAGGTCGATCGCCTTGTCGGGCAGAAAGCGGTCGCTTATGTAGCGGTTCGACAGCGTGGCCGCCGCCACAAGGGCGGAATCGGTGATTCGGACACCGTGGTGGACCTCGTACTTCTCGCGCAGCCCGCGCAGGATCGAGATCGTCTCCTCGACCGTGGGCTGGTCGACGACCACCGGCTGGAATCGCCGCTCCAGGGCCGCGTCCTTCTCGATGTGCTTGCGGTACTCGTCGAGCGTTGTTGCGCCGATGGTGTGCAGCTCGCCGCGGGCGAGCATCGGCTTGAGCAGGTTGGAGGCGTCCATCGCGCCTTCGGCCGCTCCCGCGCCGACCACCGTGTGCAGCTCGTCGATGAAGAGGATGATCCGGCCCTCGGAGTCCTTGATCTCCTTGAGGACGGCCTTGAGGCGCTCCTCGAACTCGCCGCGGTACTTGGCACCGGCGATGATCGACCCCAGGTCAAGCGAGACGACCTTCTTGTCCTTGAGCGTCTCGGGGACGTCGCCGCGGACGATGCGCTGGGCGAGGCCCTCCACGACCGCAGTCTTGCCGACACCGGGCTCGCCGATCAGGACGGGGTTGTTCTTGGTGCGGCGGCTAAGGACCTGGATGACGCGCCGGATCTCCTCGTCGCGGCCGATTACCGGATCGAGCTTTCCGGCGCGCGCCTCGGCCGTGAGGTCGCGGCCGTACTTTTCGAGGGCCGCGTACGTGGACTCGGGTGTCTGGCTGGTCACGCGCTGGCCGCCACGGACGCCGGCAAGAGCTCCGAGGACGGCCTCCTTGTTGGCCCCGTAACGATCCAGCAGCGCCTGGGCTTCGCCGCCGCCCTCGGCGATGGCAAGGAGCAGATGCTCCGTCGAGACATATTCGTCCTTCAGGCGCTTCGCCTCGTCCGCGGCTCTCTCGATGGCCCGACGAACACGTGGGTCCGCCGAGAGGGAACCGCCCTGGATCCTGGCCCGCTTCTGGAGCGCAGCCGCCAGCTCGCCGCGGAGCTCCGGCAGGTCGACCCCGAGACGGCGCAGGGTCTCGGCCGGGATGCCGTCGTCGGCCTCCACGAGAGCGGCGAGGAGATGCTCGGAATCGAGCACTGGGCTCTGCAGCTCCTCGGCGAGGCGCTGGGCGGCGACTATCGATTCCTGGGCCTTCTGGGTGAAGCGGTCGAGGTTCATGGCTTTCTCGCAGTGGGCCGCCCGGGCCCCGTTGCGAATGCTCGGTGGCCCACCGGCTCACGGAGTTCCCGTGGCGGTGGGGGCGGCACTCTGTCGGTCGCGTAACCCGTCATGTCTTGTTGCGTGGATTAGGCTGGGCTATCTGACGAAGGAATTCTTCCGCAGTCTTTCGCTGACGGCCCTCCAGCTTGCCGGGCATCACGATCCTTATCCGAGCGTACAGGTCGCCCACGCCCCCGCCCTTGAGGCGAGGCATCCCTTGTCCGGTCAGCCTGAACGTCTGACCGGCTTGTGCCCCGGCGGGTATCTTCAGCAGCACGCGGCCACGGAGCGTCTCAACTTCCACTTCGCCGCCGAGCAGCGCCTCTCCGAGCGTGATTGGCAACTCGCGGGTGAGGTCCGCGGCGTTGCGAGTGAAAACCGGGTGAGGCCGGATCTTCGTGATCAGATACAGATCGCCCGCGTCGGCGCCCGGCCCGGCCTTGCCGCTCAGGCGTATCTTGCTACCGGTTTCTACGCCGGCCGGAACCTTCACTTCGAGGCGCCGATCGCCGACCTGGACGAGTCGGGCGGAGCCTTGAAAGGCCTCTTCAAGGCTCAAGTCGACTTCGACCTCGACGTCTTCGCCCCGGCGGGTACCGCGGCCGCGTGGTGATGGTCCGCCCGCCCTCGCGCCGGGGGCATCGCCCGGGGTCGCCCCAGTTGCCGTACCGGCAGACGAAGACGTACCCGCGCCATCGGGCCGAAGCCGGGAGAAGAGGTCGTCCAGAGGGTTGCCGGAGCGACGGCCGCCGCCCGCGCTGCCGCCGCTCTTGCGGTTCGGCGTGCTCGTCTGAGCCGCACCGGCAGGAGCCGCTCCGCCGAAGAAGACCCGGAAGAAGTCGGAGAAGTCTTCCGACCCGGCTGAGTGGAATTCGTAGCGGACATTGTCTCCCCCGCCCGCGGCACCGAAGCCGGCGAAGGGCCCGCCCGGCCCGAACGGATCCCCGGCGAACGGGCTACCGGTCCCGCCCGCCCTGCCACCGGCGCGCGACACCTGCTCCCAGTTCGAGCCGAGCAAGTCGTATTGCCTGCGCTTTTCGGGGTCGGCCAGGACCTCGTGGGCCTCGTTGACCTCTTTGAAGCGGCCCTCTGCGCCCTTGTCGCCGGGATTGCGGTCAGGGTGGAGCTCGCGTGCCAACCGCCGATACGCCTTCTTGATTTCCGCGGGAGGCGCCGTTCTCGGCACTCCTAACGTCTGGTAGTAATCCTTGTATTCCATTGGACCCTCTAGGCCCTGACGGCGCCGCTCAGACGGGCGATGCCTCCGTTACCGCCTCCAAGCCTCGCTCACGCACCTCGGAGTACGCTCGCTCGCGATGCTCGGCCCCGCCTGGCCCGGAACTCGTCCCGGCGGCGCCTTGTACTCGCCGATTGGCCGGCGTCGCCGCCGGCCAATCGATTCGACCGTGCTGGATGCCTACTCGGCCGTCCATGTGGCCAGACGTGGCTCGGCGAGCGCCATCGCCGGTGGTTGATCGACCGGCGGCGGGAAGCTCCGGGTGACCCGGTGATCGGTCTCGGGCTCCGGCTCGGGTTCCTTGCCGCCCTCGGCAGTCTTGGCCGGTTCGGCCGGCAGCGGCGTGGGCTTGCGCCGAAGAGCCGCATCGAGAACCTGCTCCATGTTGTCGACCGTTACGAGCTTGATCTGCTTTCGGATCTCCTCTGGAATATCCCGCAGATCCTTCTCGTTCTTGCGCGGCAGGATGATCATCTTGGCGCCCGACAGGTGCGCCGCCAGGATCTTGCTCTTCAGCCCGCCGATCGGGAGAACCCGGCCGCGGAGTGTGATCTCGCCGGTCATCGCCACGTCCTTGCGGACGGGGATGCCGGTGAAGGCGCTGACCATGGCCGTAGCCATCGTGATGCCCGCCGACGGACCGTCCTTGGGGATGCCGCCGGCCGGCACGTGGATGTGCAGCGTGTTCTTCTCGAACACCTCGCGCTTGATACCGAGCGCCGTGGCGTGGGCGCGGATCCAGGACAAACCGGCTCGCGCCGATTCGCGCATCACCTCGCCGAGCTGGCCGGTGAGGATGAAGTCCTCCTTGCCCTCCATAAGCGTGACCTCGATGGCGATCACGTCGCCGCCGACCTCGGTCACGACCAGGCCCGTCGCGGAGCCGATCTGGTCCTCGGCCTCCAGTTCGCCGTACTCGAAGCGCTGCGGCCCCAGGTACTCGACGAGCTTCTTGACGTCCACTACGGTCTTGCGCTTGCGGCCCTCGACCACCGCCCTCGCCACTTTGCGCATGACGTTCGCGATCTCGCGCTCGAGATTGCGGACGCCGGCCTCGTGGGTGTACGAGCGGACCAGCTCGACCATCGCCTCGTCCGTGATGGCGATCGTTTTCTCGCTCAGGCCATGGTTCCTCATCTGCTTGGGAATGAGGAAACGCTTGCCGATCTCGATCTTCTCGGTCTCGGTGTAGCCCGGCAGCTGGACGACCTCCATGCGGTCGCGCAGCGGCGCCGGGATCGGGTCGAGCAGGTTGGCCGTCGTGATGAAGAGCACCTTCGTGAGGTCGAAAGGCACCTCCAGGTAGTTGTCCTGGAACGTGTTGTTCTGCTCCGGATCGAGTACTTCGAGGAGTGCCGAGCTCGGATCGCCACGGAAGTCCATGCCGATCTTGTCAACTTCGTCGAGCATGAAAACCGGGTTGTTCGAGCCCCCCGTCTTGATGCTCTGGATGATTCGACCGGGCAGGGCGCCGATGTAGGTACGCCGATGGCCGCGGATCTCCGCCTCGTCGTGGATGCCGCCCAGGCTCATGCGCACGAACTTGCGTCCCATGGCTCGGGCGATGCTCTTGCCGAGCGAGGTCTTGCCGACACCGGGCGGTCCGACGAAGGCGAGGATCGGGCTCCGCAGAGTCTCCGCCAGGCTTCGAACGGCCAGGTACTCGAGGATGCGCTCTTTGATCTTCTCTAGGCCGTAGTGGTCCTCATCGAGAATCCTGGCCGCGGCCTTGATGTCCAGATTGTCCGTGGTGGACTGGTTCCAGGGCAGGGCGATGAGCCAGTCGACGTAGGTTCGGATAACGCCGACCTCGGGCGAGGCCGACGGGATCCGGCTCATCCGGTCGACCTCCTTGAGTGCCCGGGCCTTGACTTCCTCCGGCATACCGGCGGCTTCGACCTTCTCGCGCAGCTCGTTGATCTCGGCTTGCTGCGGATCGTCCTCACCGAGCTCGCGCTGGATGGCCTTCAGCTGCTCGCGCAGGATGTACTCGCGCTGGGTCTTGTCCATCTCGGACTTGACCTCGGACTGGATCTTGCCCTTCAGCTCGAGGATCTCGATCTGGCGGCCGAGGAACGCGGAGACGATCTTGAGTCGCTCGACTACGTCGCTTGTCTCGAGGAGCTCCATCCGCTGCTCGGTGGAGAGGTCCGGGCTGTAGGCCACCATGTCGGCAAGCAGGCCCGGTTCGCTGATGTTGCGCGCAGCGACGGCCGCTTCAGGCGGTACGGGTGCGCCGTTGGCGACGTACTGCTCGATCTGGGCCTGGACCGTCCGCATCAGGGCCTGGATCTCGATGCCCTCCGGGGCTACGTCCGCGATCTCCTCCACTTTGACGATGACGTACGGGCTGGTCTGGACGAAGCCGAGGACGCGCAGACGGCTCTGGCCCTGGACGATCGCCCGAACGGTCCCGTCCTGAAGCTGGACCACCTGGGCAATCTTGGCCAGGGTTCCGACGGCGTACAGCTCCGAGGGATCCTCGATCTCCTCGCGCTCCGCCTGGCGCTGGGTGACCAGGGCGATGGGGCCGCTGACAGCCGTGGCGGCATTCAGGGCGGCGACGCTCTTGTCTCGGCCAACCTGAAGCGGAACGATCATCTCGGGGAAGATGACGGTCTCGCGCAGGGCGACGAGCGGCAGCTCCCGCACGCCGGACACCTGGACGAACGGCTCTTTGTTGTGCGCGCGATCTTCGTTCTTGACTTGCTGCTCGTCGTCCTTGTCGGCCGGCCGGTCAGTCATTGGAATCTCCTGATCGAGTCGTGGTCACCCGGGTGGCCACTATACGTGTAATCGGCCGAGCGACGGGTGTCGCCCAACCATCAGTCCCGGCGGCCATTCGGCGGTCGTCCGGGCCGGCGTCGTAGCCACTCCTCTCAGGAGAGGTTTCAGCGGTGCCGGGGATCGGAGTCTCAGTGGATTCATCCGTACCCGCCCCGTGCGCTGCTGCCGCCGTTCCGGCCTCGCGGGCCTGGGCCTCGTCGAAGAGGGCTTCCAGGAGCCGCGTCCCGAGTCTCTCCTCGAGCTCGAACAGGAGGCGCACCCCGGCCAGATTAACGCCGCGCTCTTGGGTGAGGCGCCGGATCCACAGGATGCGGCGGATGTCGTTCTCGGAGTAGAGGCGGATGTTCGTCGGTGTCCGGGCGGGTGCCAGCAGGCCTTCGTCTTCGTAGATTCGGAGCGTCCGCGGGTGGGCCTGTACCAGGCTGGCCGCCACGCTGATGACGAAGCACGGGCGCTCAGGATCTCGCTGGAACCTTCGATCGGACACCGACTGCCTACTTCGCCTCGACTCTGGATGGCTTCTCATGCTGGCCATCGCCAGACGTGATCTTGATCTGCCGCGGCTTGACCTGCTCGGCCTTCGGGATCCGAAGCGTCAGGATGCCGTCCTCGAAGGCGGCCGTGGCCTTGTCCGGCTCCAGCCCCGCGGGCAGGGTGAGCGTCCGCATGAACCGGCCGCGCCGAATCTCCTGCAGAAGAAGTCCCTCTCGCTCCGGGATCATGGAGCTCGTGTCGCCGGCGATCGTGAGAGTGCTGCCCTCGACCGTGATGTCGACTTCCTCCGGCTTGACGCCCGGCAGGATCGCCTCGACCACGACGTCGTCACTGGTGGCGTACACGTCAACCGGAACGAGCTGGCCTTCGCCGAACTGCCACGTCCGGGGATTGACGAAGCTCTCTTCGAACAGCCGGTCCATGGCCTGGCGGAGCGAGAGCAGATCCCCGAAGCCACTGCGGCGAACGATGGTCATCTAACACCTCCAACCGGTCGGGTTCTGATCATCTGGAGGCCCACACGGACCCGGCCGACCGGCCGAACGTCACAGGGAGACCCTAGAACCTTGACAATAACGTTGTCAAGAGTGTTCCGGAAAATGCGTTCCAGAGACAAAGTCCGGGGCACGTCAGGCCCTGAGCTCACCGCAGCATGCAGCCCGGAGGCTCGTAGCGGGCCCGGTGCCGGCGGCGAACGCAACGCAAAAGCGCGGCCGGCACACCGAGCGTTCGGCCGAGGTCCCATCGACCCGGTGCCCTTCAGAGCGGCGTGTGGCTGTCGGCAGGGCCGAACGGTTCCTCTCCCCGGCCGAGGCGTTCGGGACCATGGCAGCGTCCGGGGCGCTTTCCGGTTGAATTCGGGCGGGGCCTGCCGGGGAACCCCATGACCTCGGGGACGTGGTCGGCCACCAGCCCGACGCCCCGGCAAGCGGGCTCGTGGCTTCAGGCCGGGGCTTCGGACTCGCCTAGCAGAATCCTGTGGAGCTCGCCTTCGCACTCCGTCCGGCCGATGCCGATGACCTTGTCGCCCTCGCGCAGGTCCGTGTCGGATCTGATCGAGAGGGCCCGCTCGCCGCGAATGATTGTGAATATCGAGCAGCCGTCGGGGAGTTGCAGGCTCCCGGCCAGCTGACCGATCGCGGGCGATCCCTCGCGCAGCTGCGCTTCCACCAGCTCGAGCTCGCCGGCACCGAGCGCGGCAAGATGAAGCAGCTCGTGGACCGGGATGTCAGTCTCGATCGAGCCGAGAATCATGCGCGTCGGCGACACGATCTCGTCCACGCCGAGGTGCTTGAAGAGGCTCTCGTTCTTGGGGTTGTTGACCCGGGCGATCGTTCGCGGCACGTCGAAGTGGTGCTTCGCCATCTGGCAGATGACGAGGTTGTCCTCGTCATCGCCCGTGACCGCGGCGACGATGTCGGCCCGGTTGGCGCCGGCCTCGGCGAGGTACTTGCCCTCGCAGCCGTCATGCGGGATGACGATCGAACCGATCTCCTCGGTGATCTGCGCGGCGCGAATCCGATCGCGCTCCATCAGCGCGACCTCGTGGCCGGCCGCTATGAGCTCGCGGGCCAGGAAGTACCCGACCTTGCCGCCGCCAACGACGATAACGAACACGTCGACCTCCTACCCGCGCTCAGCCGCGCCAGCGCCGAAAGCCGGTCCGCTGGGCCCGGGCTGCATCGGGCCCGGTGGTGGTGACAGTGGGGCGGCCGACTGCCCCGGCTGCCCCGCTTGCTGGCGGGGACTCGACCGCCGGATGGGCCGGTCTGTCGATGCGTTCGGCAGTTGGATGCGGATGCTCGTGGCCGGGAGTCGTGGGGATATCGATACCGGGCCCCGTCTGCATCGGCAGGTTCAGGAAGGTCGCCACCTGGTCGACCATGAGGTTGGTCCGGCACAGGGTGGCCACGCCCAGCTCGGGATAGGCCGCGGCCCTGACCGGGTCGTTGATCTTGGCCAGCACCTGCGGGATGGCGAGCGATTCCGTGGCCACCTGGGCGGCCATGACGTTGCGGTTGTCGCCCTCGGTCAGAGACAGGAAGATGTCGGCTCCGTACGCACCGGCCCGCCGAAGGACCTCCTCATCGGTGCCGTCGCCCCGGATCGCCGCGCCCTTGAAGGTCTCCGGCAGACGGTCGAACGCGGGTGTTCGAATGTCGAAGATGATGACTTCGTGACCCGCTGCATCTAGGTTCTCGGCCAGCGTCGATCCGACCCGACCGCAGCCCACGATCACGATCTTCATTGCGACTCCTCGCCCATCGGCTCGCGCACCACCCACACGGCGCAGGGTGCGTTCTTCAATGCGTAGGGAACGGCCCGCCCGATGGCGAAGTCGCCGCCGAAGCGGGTGCGATAGGTCAGGCCCAGTATCAGCAGATCTGCGTCGCGCGCGGCAGCCTCGTCGACGATGGCAGCCCCGACGTCGCGAGCCTGGACGAGCACCGATTCTATCTTGCCGTGCATCGCCTCGGCGATGGCCTCAGCCGCGTCGAGCACCCGCTGGGCCTCTTCCGACCGCTCGGCCACGTCCGCGTCGAGGGGCTGTGTCCAGTCGAGTTCGACCACGTGGACCGCGATCAGCTGGGCGTGGGCCTGGCGGGTGACTTCTAGGGCCAGACGAACGATGGCGTTGTCGACGGGGCCACCGCTCAGCGCGATGACGGCGCGCCGGAAGACCGGCGAAATCGCGTCTGGCACCGTACCTCCGTTTTCGTCACAGGTCGCGTCTTCGACCGCGTACGAGCCGGAACGATACCACCGGTCGGGCCTGGCGTACGGGCCGAAGACAAATGGATGTGCCGTCCCGGCGGCGCATCTGATTGGGGCCGTTCGGACGCCAGAGGGCGCCGTAAGGCCCGGTCAGCTGCCCGGTCGGAGGAGCCCCGCGGCCCGTTTGCGAACCACCGCCCGATGGGTTCCCCAGGCGTCCCAGACCGTCTGCGCCCACCGCTGAACCGCGACGCGATGATCCTTCGCTGATCTCTTGGCCAGCACGTCGAGAACGGTCAGGCTACCGAACGATTGCGGTGGCTCGAGCCAGGGGAAGAGGGCGCCAGGAGCCGCGAGCCGCGCCTTCGCCCTCGCCGAGTGCAGGCCATCGAAGTCGTGGTCGAGGCTCAAACACAGGCCGACGAGGTGGACCCAGACCGATTGGCTTGCTTGTCGGCCCTCGACTCCGGGGTGTTGTGCCATGTAGACGTCCGCGCTCAGCTGGCGTTCTTCGGCGAGCGCAGGGTCCGACAGCTGCCACCCGAGCAGCTCCATGTAGGCAGCCCAGCAGCCCGGGGAGGCCCCGACGTACAGGTGATCGGTTCGAAGTTCGGCCGCGTCCGGCGTCTCGGCGCCACAGCCGGGGCAGAGCATCGCGGATCCTTCAGTGGCCCCGGCCGTTGTCGGCCGCCACGAGAGTTCCCGCCGGCTCCGTTTCTGCCGCCGCGGCTCGGGCCTCGTCACGGCGATACGGGACGTTGATCACGACCGTGTGGGGCCGCCCGAGGAGCGTGGACCGCATCTGCTTGGCGGCCTGGTTGTACAGCAGCCGTTCCCACCAGTTCCGGGCGACGTACTCGGGGATCAGGATGAATGTGACCGGTTCCTCGTGCTCCGACGGCCAGGTGCGGTCCAGGACGTCGAGGTAGGCGACGAGAGGCTCGATCACCGCCCGGTAAGGCGACTCTACGACGACCAGCGGAACGTCGGGGACGGCTACGGCCCAGCGCTCGCGAACCTCGTCGCTCTTCTTCGAATCGTCGGAGACGTAAACCGCCCGTATGTCGGTGGTGATCGATCGGGCCACGTTGAGGGCCTGAACCACGGCCCGGTTTACGCCTGGGATCGGAATGATGGCCCGGTTGTGCCGGTGAGGCTGTGGAACGGCTCCGCCGGGTCTCATCTCCAGCGATCGCGCCGAGGCGGCGTACTGGTGGCCGACGAACAGCATCATGGCAATCAGAAGAGGGATGAAGAGGAGAACCATCCAGGCGCCGTCGAAGAACTTCTCCGAGGCGACGACCAGGAAGACCACACCGGTGAGGACCGCTCCGAAGCCGTTGACCAGGCTTCGCCAGGCCCAGCCCGAGCTGCGCTCCTTGCGCCAGTGGATGACCATGCCGGTCTGGGAGAGGGTAAAGCAGATGAAGACGCCGACTGAGTAGAGCGGGATAAGGGCATGCGTATCGGCCTTGAACATCACGACCATGCCGATCGCCACGGCGGCCAGGACCACGATGCCCCAGGAGAAGGCCAGCCGGTCCCCCCGGAAGCTGAACTGGCGCGGCATGTAGCCATCCTGGGCCAGGATCGAGGCGAGTCGCGGGAAGGCGTTGAAGCTCGTGTTGCAGGCGAGGAAGAGGATGAGCGCGGCGCTGATCTGCAGGAAAACGAACGCGATCGCTCCATCCCCAAAGACGGCCGCGCCGACCTGGCCGAGGACGGTCGCGCCCTGGTCGGTGGTGGCCTGGACGCCGTACTGCATGCCCACGAAGGTCAGCCCGATGAAGATCGTGCCCAGCAGTATGGCCATCATGATCAACGTGTTGGCCGCGTTCTTCGGCTCTGGCGGCTTGAAGGCGGGCACGCCGTTGGCGATCGCCTCGACGCCGGTGAGAGCCACCGAGCCGCCCGCGAAGGCCTTGAGAAGCAGGAAGAGAGTCAGCATCTGCGTTCCCGGTGCGATGGCGTATTGCGGCGCCGGGAGGTGGTGGGCCTGACCGGTCGCGACGTTCACGATTCCGACGCCGACCGTGAGCAGAGCCATCACCACGAACATGTACGTCGGCAGGGCGAAGATGTTCCCCGATTCACGGATGCCGCGCAGGTTGGCCGCGGTGACCAGGACGATGACCGCGGCACCGAGCTCGACCCTGTAAGGGCCGATGGCAGGCCAGGCGGTGGCCAGGTTGGCCAGCGCGGAAGCGCTCGAAACGGCGACGGTCATCACGTAGTCGACCATCAGAGCGGCGGCTGCGATGAGTCCGAACCGCGGGCCCAGGTTCTCACGGGCGACGACGTAGGCACCGCCCCCGGATGGATACGCCCGACAGACTTGACGGTAACTGAAGGCTACGATCGTCAGCATTAGTGCGATCGCGGCCGCGACCAGCAACGACCACGTCAGAGCGAGCAGTCCCGCAAGCACGAGAACCTTGAGGATCTCGTCGGTCGCGTAGGCCGAAGACGAGATTGCATCCGAGCTGAAGATCGGCAGGGCCAGCTTCTTTGAGAGGCGCTCCTCGATCTCCTGGTCGTTCGCCAGGGGCCTGCCGAAGATGAACGCCCTGACGCGCGCCACGCGGCGGCCGAGGGCCGTGGTTGGTGCACTCGCCGCCGCTTTGGCAACCATGGTACCCGGCCCGGCGTAGCGGAAGTAGGCGGAGTGCGGCCGATCGACCACCACGCGCCGGTCGCCCAGCTTGCGACCGTGGAGAGGCGGGCGGGAAGCGGTCATTGAACGCACGATCCTCGGTGAGGTTTGGCGGTCGTGGTGTTCGGCTTCCGGGGCGGACCGGCCGTCCCTGCCCCAGTCGACACCCATGCCCGGCCGGACGCGGTCGTTCGGCGGACCCGGGTTAGGCTAGCATGCCGTTCGGCCCGACGAAGCCCTTCCAGTGGCACCGGGAGGGTGCCTGGGATCCTCTTCAACACGAACCGAAGCGGGAGCCCGGAGGCCATCCGATCCGGCCGAGGCGCGCTTCGACCGTCGATGCTGGTCCGCGGAGGCGATCACTGACCGTAGCTCAACCGCCGGGCCAGGCTCCCCGGGAGGCCGGCCGCCCGGATGGCTGCCTGGACCGCGGCGATGTCGTATGCGACGCGATACCACGTGGCGTGACCGGCGGTCGTGTCGAGGATCACGTAGCTGGCATCAGGGCATCCGTCGCGCGGTTGCCCGACGCTGCCGGGATTCAGGATCATCCGGCCCTCGTCCAGCTCCAGCCGGCTCTCCGGGTCGACGGTCATCCTTTCGATGGCGCCGCGCCTCTCGCGAAAGACCAAAGGGACATGCGTATGGCCGACCAGGCAGTGGCGCGTCTCGAGAACGGCCAGGCTCTCCCGGGCCGCTGACTTCGAGTCCAGGTATTCCCAGATCGGATCGCGCGGACTGCCGTGCACCAGGGTGAAGTCCGTACCGTCGGGCGTCAGCACCTCTGGCAAACCGGCCAGATAGGTCAGCGTCGCGTGGTCGATGTGAGCGCGCGTCCACTCCGCGGCTCTTTGGGCGTCGGGGTTGAAATCTTCGATCGAACCGCCGCAGGCCGCGTCGTCGTGATTGCCCTTCACGCCGATCGCGCCTGCGTCGACGAGCCGCCGCACGACCGGGTCCGGATCCGGACCGTAGCCGACGACGTCGCCGAGATGCCAGACCGCATCCACCGTTCCGAGCGAGCCCAGCACGGCGTCGAGCGCCCGCAGGTTGGAGTGGATGTCGGACAGAACCGCGATTCGCATAGCCGGCCCTACAAGGGATGTCGCCGGCGCGCCGCGGGGTCGCGTGGAAACCCGTGCGGCGTCTCATCAATCTTCTCGACGACCACCAGAACGTGGTCTTCCAACCCGGGCACGGCCACGGGCTCAACAGCCGCAATGCAGCCGCCCAGCTGGCGCAGCGCCGGCTCCGATCGACCAAGCTCGTCGTCCAGCGGGCGCCGCTTCCACGCTACGAGAAGCCCGCCGATACGCATCAGTGGCAGTGACAGCTCGGAGAGTTCGGAGAGTTCGGCAACCGCCCGCGCCACGACTGCCTGCCAGCGACCGCGATGGCGTGGGTCCGCCGCCACGGCCTCGGCCCGGGCGGCCAGGACCGCAACGCAATCGCCGATCCCCGCCGCGTCCACGGCCACGGTCAGGAAGCGCGCCTTCTTGGCGATGGATTCGACCAGCAGCGCCCGGCGCGCCGGCAAGGCGAGGGCCAGTGGCAGGCCGGGGTAGCCGCCGCCACTGCCGAGATCCACGAACTCGTCTATCCCGGCTCGGCGCAGAAGTGGGACCGCGGTCAGGCTATCGAGCACATGCTCGCGAGCGATCAGCTCCGGCAGGCGTATCCCGCTCAGATTCATGACTTCGTTCCAGGCCACGAGCAATCGGACATGGTCGCCGATCGCTTCGAGCTGAGCCTCCGTAAGACCTGGCGCGGGCACCTCCGACGGCTGGCGGCGAACCGCCACTGCCGAGGGATTGCCATCGCGGAGGGCAGCGTCGAGGCCGGCTCGGACCGTCGACACGTACGCATCCGGTAGCGGGGCGAGGTCCTTGACGCACGTCGGGAGCGGATCGCGATCAGGAAGCGGGGTCATCCATGGACTCCCGTTTCCTCACGGTCGCGCCGCTCCCGGCGTTGGCTCTTCTCGCACCCGGCGTCCCTCGGTCTTCCCGCGCTGGTCCAGTCTCCGGCCGGGTTTCCCCAGGCCCCTCGCCAAAGCGGTTACCCATCTTGCGGTCCGCAGCAGCGGTGCGGATTTCGGAGACTAGGCACCATCCACCGGCCCGTCAACGAGGTTCTCCACCAATCTGGTCGAGTCTTGGACGATTGTGGACAAATCGCTACGTCAACGGCTGTACGTGGACGAGCATCCGGGGCAGGCGCAATTCTTCGCGCAACTCACCCACGACGACGTCGCCGACGTCTCCTCAGACGTGCGGGTTCCTCACGGGCTTCCCGAGAGCCCGGCGAACGACATCGAGCAGTTCTTCGATGTATCGATCGGCATCGCCCTGTTCGGCGGCTGTCCGCACGCAGCCCTGGACGTGGTCTTCGAGGATCAACAGGGCGACCGAGTCCACGGCGGCCCGGAGCGCTGCCGTCTGCTGCAGGATGTCGACGCAGTACTCGCGGCGCTCGATCATTCGTTCGATGCCCCGAACCTGGCCCTCGATACGCCGCAGACGCCGGATCAAGATCGACTGATCGCGCGAATACGAATGGCGGAAGGTCGGATCCAGCTCGGACGTGTGGGTTCCGATGCCGGGTGCATCCAGGGTTGCGGCGGCCGACTCTGCGACGCCCCTTTTCGCCGACTCGTCCTGTACTGCCAACTCTGGCCTCGTTTCTTGATCGCCGGGTCGATCGAAACCTCTCACCAAGGTTGCGGCGAAGTCCAGATGATACCCCTGGGGAGTATTCGAAGCAATCCACCGGACCGTGCGAGGCATCCTCGAATGCGTCGAGCGGATAAACTTGGGATGTGAATCCGCGAGAGCAGCTCAGCACGGGTCGGATGGCATGACCGACGAGGCGACGGCCCCCGGTCCGCGGTCGGACTCTGGGTTCGCCCATGCGAGCGAGGCCGAATTCGCCCGCATCCTCGACTTCTACGAGGTCGCCTGGCAATATGAGCCAAAGGTCTTCCCGATCCTGTGGGACCTCGATGGCAACGTCCTGGAGAGCTTCGCGCCCGATTTCTTCCTGCCCGACCTCGAGGTCTTCGTCGAACTGACGACGCTCCAGCAGCGACTGGTCCGAAAGAAGAACCGCAAAGTCCGCCGGCTCCGCGAGCTATACCCCGGCCTCCGGATCAAACTTTTCTACGCCCGCGATTTCCGAGCCCTCATGCTCAAGTACGGTCGGGCGGCACTCGTGTCAGAGTTGAGCGGCGCGTCAGGTCAGGTCACACCACATCAGGAGGCCGAGGGCAGTTTGGTGCTGGGCGACGCGCGGGCCGGGCTCGGTCGGTCCGGCAGTCAGAAGGGCGGCGCCGACCTTACGGCGCCTGCAGCAGGCACGGAGCCACGCCCCGGCCAAAAACGTCGCTCTCGCTCCGCCCGTCGTCGCGCCGGGAGGAGGGCCGCGTCAGCAGCCGCCCACGTAGCCCCCAGGTGAGGTAAGAGGTATCGATGAAGCCAGCCCAGGATCTCGTCACCGACGTCGCGGAGGTGCTGCTGTCCGAAGAGCAACTCGAAGCCAAAGTGGCCGAACTGGGGCAGCAGATCACCGGCGACTACGCCGGACGCGAGTTGACGCTCGTGAGTGTCCTCAAAGGTTCACTGCCGTTCATGGCCGACCTGATGCGGCATATCAGCCTGCCGCTGCGGATCGACCTCATGGAGGTTTCGAGCTACGGCGGAACGTCGACCGAGTCCTCCGGGCTGGTCCGAATCCTCAAGGACCTGAGCGCGCCGATCGAGGGCCGAGACGTTCTGCTCGTCGAGGACATCATCGACACCGGGCTGACCCTGAACTACCTGATCCGCTACCTCAAAGGAAAGAATCCGCGCTCGATCAAGGTCTGCGCCCTGCTCGACAAACCGGCTCGTCGCCTGGTCGAGATCCCGCTCGACTATGTTGGATTCCAGATCCCGGACGCCTTCGTCGTGGGGTATGGTCTCGACTTCGGGGAGGTATATCGGAACCTCCGCTTCGTGGGCGTGCTTCGCCCCGAAGTCTACGAGTCTTGAAGTCTACGAGTCCTAAGGAACCCTGCGATGCATCACACCTCGGCCAGCCGCGGTCACTGGCTCGTAGCCATCGGCGCGATCGTGATCGTCGGCTCGACCATGCTGCAGTGGTGGCAGATCGGCGGTGGGCCCGGCGAATTGCCCGCCAAGACTGGCGTCGGCATCTCCGACGGCCGCGTCTTCCTGATGTTCCTGGCGTCCGTGGCAACGCTTCTGCTGATCACGCTCCCCTTCGCCTCGGAAGCGCCGATCGCGATCGACCACCCGTTGTCGTACATGGCGCTATTCGCAGCGCTCCTGCTTGGCTATGTCCTGAGTCTGGTCAGCCTGGCACAGCAGCAGCTCCTGCCGTGGCCACCCCAGCGAGGCGTCGGCCTCTGGCTCGCGGCCGTCGGCCTGGTGCTGTTCGCACGCGGCGTGTTCGAGGTCTTTGAGGAGCGCCGCCGCCGGCTCTACTAGCCCTCGCGGAGCGCAGCGGCCGCGAGGGCGGCCGATCCCGGCAGCTGGCCCGGTCGGCTATCCGCCGAGGTATGCCTTCTTGACCTGGTCGTTCTGAGCGAGAGCTGCCGAGGTGTCCGCCAGGACTATCTTGCCGGTCTGAAGGATGTAGCCGCGGCCGGCCACCTGAAGAGCCATTTGGGCGTTCTGCTCGACCAGGAGGATCGTCGTTCCCTGGGCGTTGATGTCCTTGATGATCTCGAAGATCTGCTCGACCAGGTTCGGTGCCAGGCCCATGGATGGCTCGTCCAGGAGCAGCAGCTTGGGCCGGCCCATGAGCGCACGACCGATGGCCAGCATCTGCTGCTCGCCGCCGGAGAGCGTCCCAGCCGACTGGCTCCGGCGTTCCTGGAGGCGCGGAAAGTGGCCGAAAACGCGGTCGAAATCGGCTGCAATCTCGGCCTTGTCGCGGCGGGTGTAGGCCCCCATCTGGAGGTTCTCCGTCACCGTCATGCGGCCGAAGATGCGGCGCCCTTCGGGCGCCTGGCCGATTCCGAGCTGGACCAGGCGATGGGCAGGCACCGTCGTCACGTCCACGCCTTCGAGCTCTATTCGGCCCGACTTGGGATGCATCAGCCCGCTGATGGTCTTGAGGGTCGTGGACTTGCCGGCGCCGTTGCCACCGAGCATGGCCACGATCTCGCCGCGGCGAACCTCGAGCGAGATGCCCTGCAAGGCCTCGATCCGGCCGTAGGCGGCATGGACGTCCTGGAGGCGCAACAGGGGCGCGCTCGAGTCGATTGCAGCCGCGACGCTCGGGGCGGAGGAATCGGTCCGCCAGAGCCTCATGCCGCGCCCTTGCCGAGATAGGCTTCGATCACTCGGCTATCCGCCCTGACCTCGGCCGGCGTGCCCTCGGCGATCTTCTCGCCGTGGTCCAGGACCGTGATCCTGTCGCTGACCCCCATGACCACGCGCATGTCGTGCTCGATCAGGAGAATGGGCAGGCCGAGCTCGGTTCTGATCCGGCCGAACAGGGCCATCATGGCGGCCGTCTCCGAAGGGTTCATCCCGGCGGTCGGCTCGTCGAGGAGCAGCAGCTTCGGCTTGGTTGCCAGCGCCCGGGCGATCTCGAGGCGCCGCTGGTCGCCGTAGGGAAGGTTTCTGGCCAGCTCCCCCTCGCGGGTCGGCAGACCAACGAAGCTCAGGAGCCGCCGCGCCTCGGTGGCTGAAGCGGATTCCTCACGCACCTGGCTGGGAGTTCGGAGAACGGCGTCGAGGGGGCTCGCCCGAAGCCGGCCGTGCATGCCCACGAGGACGTTCTCCAGCGCAGTCATGTTGGCGAAGAGGCGGATGTTCTGGAACGTGCGCCCGATCCCAGCCAGGACCATGTCATTCGGTCTGGCGCACTTGAAGATGCCCATCTGAACCAGGAAACGGTCGTACCAGGCCGGCCGGATCACAGCCGTGATGAGGGTTACGATCAGGAGCCCCAGGCCGACCAGGATCATGATCTGGATCAAGTCGGTCCCGGCGCCGACGCCGGCGCTGGCGGCCACGTATGTGAGAGCCCACATCAGGAAGGGCGGCAGAATCCAGAACACGGGCTCGAGCCAGCCACGCTCGGGCGCCGCGATCATCCGACGGCCCAGGAACTCGACTTGACCCGAGGTCGGCTCGTACAGGCCGGCCACCACGTTGAAGAGGGTTGTCTTGCCGGCACCGTTCGGCCCGATGAGGCTCGTTATCGAGCCGGGAGCGACATCGAAGTCGACGTTGCGGACGGCGACTAGGCCACCGAATTTCTTGGTGAGGCCCACGGTCCGCAGGACGGGGGGTGCAGTCTGATCGCTCATGGCTCCACCAGCTCCTGGTTGCCAGCAGCCGCATCCTCGATGTCGTGCAGCTCCGCCTTCCGGCGGCGGCTCGGGAAGAGGCCCTCCGGTCTCAGCAGCATCATGCCGACCAGCGCCAGCCCGTACAGCAGGTACTGGTAGTTGATGAAGTTGATGGCCGTCAGGTCGAAATTGATCGGCCCGAGATGGATCGGTGGAACGCCCAGACCGCTCACGAACTGGTTGAGCTGCTTTAGGCCCTGGCTCTGGATCTCGTAAACGACGAAGGCGCCGGCGGCCACGCCCCAGATGTTGCCCATCCCGCCCAGGACGACCATCGCCAGGACGGTGAAGCTAACCGTGAAGCTGAACTGGGGCGGCGAGACGATCGCGAGCCTGGAGCTGAGGTAAACGCCCGCCAGCCCGGATGTCGATGCCCCGATGGCGAACGCGAGCAGCTTCGTGGTGACGGTGTTGATGCCCATGCTGGCCGCCGCGAGCTCGTCTTCGCGGACGGCCATCCAGGCCCGGCCGAGCCGGGAATCCTGCAGCCGATACAGCAGCATCATCGCTATCGCGATGATCACCGCCACCGTTACGTAGTAAGGCACGGGATCGCCGAACCCGAAGTTGCCGTAGATGGGCAGCGACGGCTGGTACAGCGCGGTGATGCCGTTCGTGCCGTTGGTGTACTGGTCCGAGTTGTTGAACACGACCGGGACGATCTCGCCGAAGCCGAGGGTCACGATGGCCAGGTAGTCGCCTCGCAACCGGAGCGTCGGTGCACCCAGCAGCAGGCCGAAGATTGCGGCTACGGCCGCCCCGACGAGAAGCATCGGCCAGAAGGGGATGTGGTTGTGCGAGAAGGGCGATGCACCGTAGGCGTAGGTGTAGGCACCGATGGCGAAGAACGCGGCATAGCCAAGGTCCAACAGCCCGGCCAGCCCGACCACGACGTTGAGGCCGATCGCCAGCAGCACCCAGACCCCCGCCCAGGCGAAACCGTCCACGAAGTCTGTCTGCGAGCCGAAGCCGTTGAACGGCGGCAGCAGGATGATGAAGGGCAGGATCGCCGTGACGATCGACATGCCGACGATGACCGACAGCGACTGGTGGCCTCCGAAGAACCGGGCAGTCGGCGTGGTGACCGGCCTACTCCGTGCCCGCAGCCTCGCCAATGCCAGCCGGGCAGGGGATCCGGGACGCCAGAAGAGGAGCGATCTGAGCCGGCTCATGCTCGTTCCGCCAGCTGCTGGCCCAGGATGCCGGTCGGTTTGAAGACCAGCACCAGGATGAGGATGCTGAACACGATAGCCTCGCTCCAGCGGGCGTAGCCCAGCTGCGAGCTGAAGACCTCGACGAAGGCGATCAGGAACCCGCCGAGGGCGGCGCCCGTAGTGTTGCCGATACCGCCCAGGACGGCCGCCGTGAACGACTTGAGGCCGGCCTGGAACCCGATGTCGAACTTGGTATTGCCATAGTTGAGACACCAGGCGACGCCGGCTGCGCCGGCCAGCGCCGAGCCGATGAAGAAGGTCAGGGCAATCGTGGTGTTGATGTCGACGCCCATGAGCTGGGCCGCGTCACGGTCGATCGCGGTGGATCTCATCGCCCGGCCGAGCCTGGTCCGGTGGACGAACACCTGGAGCGCGACGATCATCGCAATGGCTAGGACGATGATGAAGACGTGGACGTAGGGCAGGAACACGTTCGACGAGGTCACAGCGAACCCGCCCACGTTGAAGGTGGGCATGGTGAACGAGACTCCGGCCTGCGGGTCGATCACCTGGGGGGTGTTGAAGGGCGCGGTGCTGTAGGTCGCCTGAATCACGTTCTGGAGGATGAAGCTCACACCGATCGCAGTGATCAGCGGGGCCAGGCGGGGCGCTCGGCGCAGCGGTCGGTAGGCGAAGCGCTCGATCAGCACGCCGACGAGGCCCATGATGGTCATGGAGAAGGCGAACATCACGACGAGCAGGATCACGAGCAGGACCGGGTTGTTGATCGTGCCCTGCACCCCAAGAGTGGTCAGCAACCAGAGGGTCACGAACGTGCCGACCATGAAGACGTCGCCGTGGGCGAAGTTGATGAGCTCGATGATGCCGTAGACCATCGTGTAACCGAGGGCAATGAGCGCGTACATGGCCCCGATGGTCAGGCCGTTGAGAGCTTGGTAGGTCAGGATCCCGGCGTCCACGGAGTCTCCTGGGTCAGGCTTTGGTCGGGCAGGTTGTGCGGATCATAGAGGGGGGCCGGAGACAACTCCGGCCCCCCTGGATCGGATTTCGAGAGCTGCCTCTAAGAGGCTGCGGCCGAGGCTGCAGGCGATGGGTAGGTCACCTGTCCGCTCACGAAGTCCTTCTGCTCGAAGAACGCCCAGTCCTTCGTGGCCGGGTCGAACTTGTAGAAGCTGATGATGTGCTGGCTGGTATCGCCGTTCGCGTCGAACGAGATGGTGCCGAGCACGGTGGAGAAGGTGTTGGCCGTGGTGGTGACGTACGCGCGGACGGCCTCGCGTCCACTGCCGACCGTCTTGAGGGCCTGCAGGAAGATCTGGGCGCAGGCGTAGCCGGAGGCGCTGTAGGCGCCTGGCTCGGTCCCGTACTTGGCGCTGTAGTCGGCCGCGAACTTCGCGGCGTTCGGAATCAGGCCGATTGCGGCGACGGTCATGTAGGTGTTCATGTCGCCGTCGGGACCGGCAATGTTGAGGAACGAGCTGGCGGTCGCCGCCGAGCCATCGCTGATGCCGTCACCGCCGCCGAACGGAATGCTGCCCATGCCGAGCTGGACCATCTGCTTGCGAAGCAGGCCGCCGCCGTCGGCGGTCACGCCGCCGAAGTAGACGAACTGCGGATTCTTGGCCTTCGCGGCGGTGAGGAGCGCCGTGTAGTCGGACTGGCCGCTGGGGCCGACGCCGTCACGGCCGACGATCGTGCCGCCGAGACTCTGGAATGTTGTTACGAACACATCCGCGAGGCCCTTGCCGTAGGTTTCAGTGTCATCGACGACGTAGGCGCTCTTGGCGCCGGCGACGTCGTACGCGATCTCGGCGCCGGCCTGGCCCTGGATGTCGTCCGTGGTCGCGACGCGGACGTAGGCGATCTTGGTCGGGTTGGTCGCCCGGAGCGCCAACGCGCTAGCGCCCTTGGTCAGGCCGGGGTTGGTATTGGCCGGGCTGCACTGGATAAGGCCGGCCGCGTTGGACACCGGGATCTCGGCCTGCGCGACGTTCGAGTTGAACGGCCCGACGACCGCAAAGACCGAGGAGTCGCTGACGAACTGGCCGATGTTGGTGGCCCCGGTCTGCGGGTCATGCTTGCCGTTGAGGGCATCGTCCTTGGCCACGACGTTGACGGTGTAGCCGGGTACCGGATTCTCGGCGACGGCGAGCTGGACGCCCTGCAGCGTCGGCTGGCCGTTGGGCGTCTCGGCGCCCGATAGCGGCAGATCGACGCCGAGCGTCACGACCTTGTTGGCGGCCGAGGAACCCGCCGTGCTCGTAGACGAGCTACAGGCGGATGCCACGAGGGCAACCAGAGCACCGATTGCAAGCAGTTTGAGCTTCATACGGGACGTCCTCCACTCCTTGGCTCCGACATTGACCGACCCTCCCGGCCTCCCAGCATAGGGAATCCCTACGCCTGCACCTGGAGAACGGTCGGCCGAGAGACTCGGACTTTGGAGCCACCGCCGAGTTGTGGAACGTACAGTACTCGCCTGATCGGCTCACGCAAGAGGGTTTGCTGCAGATGAGATCGCTTTCCTGCGCTTGACACAGTTGCCGTATAGTTACATCTGGCGATCCGGATGCATCTGCACGGTCGCCGACCCACCGAGGCGTGGCTGTCGAGCGGTTAGCCGTTCGCCACCCCGAGAGTTCCGGCACTACCGCAAGCGACCCCCAGCTGTCCTGGCTGTCGCGAGCAGTGCGATCGCCCTCTCGTCTTGAGGTTCGTCTGTTCGAGTGGAGTACCTGGTCAGACAGGCCCGCATCACCGACGTCGATCGGTTTTACGCGCTATGCGCGGAGAAAGGGGCCGTGCCTGGTGGCGACTCTCCGATCGACGCGATCGGCCTGCTCCGCCAGCTGGTCTACCTACCGAACGCGAGCATCGCGCTCGTCGAAGCGGGCCGCCAGCTGGCGGGCGGTGCAGTCCTCGGCCTCCGGCCATCGATCAAATCCGGCGGTTTCGTCGGCTATGTTGATGTGCTTGTGGTCGCGAACGGCCACGACAACGACAAGGTTGCCGATCTGCTGATCGAAGAGATGCTCCACTCGGCCCGAAGAAAGGGCTGCACATCGGTCGAAGTCACGTTGACGTCGGACGACGAGCACTTCTCGAACTGGCAAAGTCACGGCTTCTCGAAGTCAGCCGGCAACAACTACAGGGCGGCGGTCGCCGTCAGGGCGTCGACCGGACGCTGAATTCGCCCAGGTAGCCGAGCAGCCAGGGAGCGCCGGCACCTGAGGTCACACGGCCCACGACAAAGTCGCCGGCCAGTCAATCAAGGAGTTCATTTGTGAGCAAGAACGTCGCCGTCTTCGTGGACGTGGCGAACATCTTTTACGCGGCGAAGGCGGCGGGCGCGGACATCGACTATGTCACGTTGCTGAAGGCCGCAGTGGCCGGGCGTGACTTCGTCCGGGCCTATGCCTACACCGGGCTGGACCCGGAGAACGAGAACCAGCGCAACTTCCATTCCTTCCTCGCCCGACACGGCTACAAGGTCGTGAGCAAGGACATCCGCAAGTACGGAGACGGCAAGGTCAAGGCCAATCTCGATATCGAATTGGTCGTCGACATGATGAAGACGGCTCGAAATCTGGATGTCGCGATCGTCGTGAGCGGCGACGGTGACTTCGCCCCCGCCATCCGCGCGGTCCAGGAGATGGGCGTTCGAGTGGAAGTCATCAGCTTCCGGGGCAACACCAGCTCGGACCTGATCGAGGTCGCCGACGCTTTCTATGACATCACGCAGCTGGCCCGCGTTGACCGCGACTCCTCGCGCTCGGGACGGCGAGTCGCTGGTGACGACGAGGATCTCTCGATGACGGAGGTCCCGGACAAGCAGACCGAGGGCCGAGGAGGCCGTGGCCGTGGCCGTGGCCGTGGCCGAGGAGGCCGCGGCGAGGCCGCCGAGGAAGTGACGGCGGGTGACACGCGCGGCAGTCGACCGTCAGCTCGTGGCGTTGCGACCGGGACGGAGGCGGGCTCCGGCGGACGCCTGGTTGCCCTGCCGGGCGAGAAGCTGTCTCGGGCGACAGGCGTCGCGGCGGGTGAGCCTGCCGACGAAAAGACACCCGACGAGGCGGTCGTCGAGCTCGTCGAAGGTGCGGAGGTGGAAGTCGCCGAGGACGCTGAAGGAGCCGCCGGCGCCGAGGCCACCGGCCACCGACGGCGCCGCCGTGGCGGTCGCGGCCGCGGTCACGGCCGGTCACAGGGTCTCGGCGAGGTAGGTGAAAGCGATGCGGTCGAATCGGACGAGGGCGAATCCGCGGTTCCTCCGGCAGCCCGGCCGAACCAATTCGGGTCGGTCTGGGACTCCCAGATCGGCATGGCCGGTCGGCCGGAGCGGCTGGCGCCGATCTCCCCGGACGAGGACGACTACGCCGAGCCAGAGATCCCCGAGTACCTGCTGGCCGAGCGCCGCCGCAGCAGCGGTCGAGGCGGAGGTGGCCGAGGTCAGGGCGGAGGCGGCCGCGGTGTGCGGAGCGCCTATGCATCGGCTGTGGAACGCGAACGCTTCGGCCGATCGTCGACGCCGCGCTATTCCGAGCCGGTGGTCCGTCAGGCCCAACCGCAGCGGCGACGCGACGAGCGACCGCAGCGCGGGCCCGGGCCGCAGCAGCATCGCGGCGGCGGAGTGCCCCGTGGTGGTGGCCGTGACTCGGCTGAGCCGTGGAGCGAGGTTCCGCCGGAGCTCGAGGAGCTCCTGCGCGCTCAGCTCGCGACCAAGCTGAGCAAGCCGGCCGCCGGTGAGGCGGGGCCAAACCGGGGCGCCGACGGGGTCCAGGCCGCCCAAGCCGCCGAGGTCGCCGTCCCGAAGGCCTCAACTCGACGGGGCGGACGCCGCAAGCCGGCCGAAGCCGGCGAAGCGGAACGTAGCGCCGAATCCACCGGCGAGGGCGAGTCTCCGGCCGAGAAGCCCAGGCCCGCGGCCCGCGGCCGGCGCAAGCCCGCCGACGGCGGTGCCGCCGGCGCAAGTGGCCTGGCACCTGCGAGGCCCGAAGCCGGCGAAGCGGCTGCCGAGATGGCCACGCCAAAGAAGCGAGCTCCGGCGCGTCGCAAGCCGGCAGCCGCGGCCATAGCACCGGCCGAATCGATCGGCGATGGCGGCGAGGGGGCCGGGGAGTAGCAGGCGGCTCCGGCCGACGAGCGGCCGCGCGCCCGCCGCGTCGACCATGAACAGCGCCGCGACGCGCGGCCAACCCCGCGCCCTGGCCGAGGTCGAATCGATGATCCTCGGCGGGGCGCCGCATGCCCTGCTGATCGTCGGACCGGGCTCGATCGGCAAGACGACTCTCGCGCTGGACCTGGCCGCCGGCCTCCTCTGCCGTGACGCGGATCCCGGCGCGCGACCCTGTCGCGTCTGCCTGGGCTGCCGCTTGGTGGCCTCGGGCAATCACCCCGACGTGCACCGGCTCGCCCCCGAAGGACCCGGCCGGGAGATTCGGATCGGCGACTCGTCTCACCCGGACCCGGGCACGGTCCGGCACCTGATCGGCGAACTTGCCCTCCTTCCCGCCGAAGGCGGCGCGCGCGTCGCCATCGTCGAGCAAGCTCATCGCCTCAACGAAGAAGCCCAGAACGCGCTCCTCAAGATGCTCGAGGAGCCGCCGGCCGGGGTCACGATTGTTCTCTGCGCCGACGACGAGGAACGTTTGCTGCCGACCGTTCGGTCGCGCTGCGTCCGAGTTCTGATGAGTGCGGTCGGCGGCCGGGAGATCGAGCGCTGGCTGGGTGAGCTCGGGTTCGCCGACGCGCCGCGGGCCGCTCGACTCGCGCGACTGGCCGACGGCCGACCCGGCCTGGCCCTGGCATTCGCACGTTCCCCCGATGCAGAACGGCTCCGCGGCGAAATCGCGCGAGGCATCCTCGACATGCTTGGCGAGGGCCGGCAAGCGCGGCTGGCCACGGTGCGCGAGTTGATGAAGTCCGCCGTAGCGCTAGACGCCGCGCTCGCCGAGTCGCGGCGAGATCCGACCGAGACTGACCAGGGCGCCGCTACCGGCAAGGTTCGAAGTCGCAAAGGCAAGGCAACGAGGGCGGCGGATACTGAGGTCACCGACGATGCCACGCTCGATGAAGCCGCCATTCCGAAGCTGGCTCCCGCCGCTCGGCGCTCGGCAGCCGCCACGGTCGTCGGCATCTGGTCCTCGATTGCGAGAGACCTGGCGGTGGTTGGGGCCGGTGGTACAAGGCATCTCCGCGAGCTCGAGCTCGTCGACGACCTTCGCGGGGTTGCGCCTGCCGTCTCCGCTGCGGCGCTCGCGGTGTTCCTGGCGCGTCTGACCGCTGTATCGCTCCAGCTCGACGAGAATGTCAACCCTGAGCTGGCCCTGGACGTCCTGGCGCTGACCTGGCTGCGCCTCGAACCCGCGGCCGCCGTCGCGGCCTCACCTGCTGGCGGCCGCAGGTGAGGCGCGCCAGATGACCCGCGGCGAGATGGCCCGCCTCGAGGCCACTGTGAAGGGCCGCGTCCAGGGTGTCGGTTTCCGCTATTACATCGTGTCTCACGCCGAGCGCCTCGGCCTCACCGGCTGGGTCTCCAACGAGCAGGACGGCGGCGTCCATTGCGTGGCCGAGGGCCCGCGGCCGGACCTGGAGCGGTTGCTCGACACTATCCGCGACGGTCCCGCCTCCGCCATCGTCGAGTATGTCGTCGAAGATTGGCTGCCCTACACCGGTCGTTGGGGTAGCTTCGGGATCCGCTCCTCCGGCCACAGCGGCGACTGACCCCCGGCCAACCCCCGTTGCGGAATGTTTCGGATCTGGCGGGACTGAACGCGGACGAGCGGCCGGCACACGGTGAGTGCAATCAGTGTGCCTCAGGGGCACGAGCCAGTGTCCCGGCCCGTGTTCGGTCGGGCATTACCTCCTTGTGCGGGCCAGCATCACCGATGATAAAGTGTAGCGACGCACTCACACTTACTTGACAGCTCGCTCCTCCCTGTGCCAGCGCCGGGCAACTCTTGACTTGCGCTGGCGGTCACCGCGTTCCTCACCTGAGGGTCGCCCTGTAGCCCGGCCTGCAGGTCGGCCACGAGCCTCGCCGGGAGCTTCTCGGTCATGGCAGGGCGCGCAGCATTCCGCCGTCGATCGAGACGAACGTGCCGGTCTGATAGGAGGCCAGGTCCGAACAGAGCCAGGTGACGTAGGCCGCCAGCTCGTCGGGCCGACCGTATCGACCGGCCGGGATCGACTTCTCCGTCTGCGCCCGGATCTCCGCCTGCGTAAAGCCCGCCTTCTCGGCCCGGGCCTTGTCGATCGTTGCGACGCGCGCGGTGTCGAGGCGGCCCGGCAGAACGCCGTTGACCGTCACGCCATCGGCGATGACTTCAGGTGCGATCGTCTTGAGCCACGCCTGTAGCGCGCTCCGGCAGGCGTTCGAATAGGCGAGATCGGGAATCGGCTGGCGGATCCCCGACGACATGATCGAGACGATTCGACCCCAGCCGCGCGTGCGCATTCCGGGCAGCAGCGCGGTTGCCATCTCTATCGGCGTGAGGGCCAGAAGCTGGAACGAGCGACGCCACTCCTTCGGGTCGGTCTTCGTCGACTCGGATGCGATGGGCCCGCCGGCGTTGAGGACCGCGACGTCGATGGGGCCGAGACTTCGCTCGGCTTGCCAGGCCACCTTGGCCGCCGTCGCCGGATCCGCGGCATCGCCCGCGATGGTCACGACCACCACCGAATGCAGCTTGCGGATTTCGTCCGCGGCTCGCTCCAGCGCCTCGCCGCCGCGCGACCACAGGGCCAGCTTGCAGCCCTCCGCGGCCAGGCGCTCGGCCGTCGCGCGCCCAAGCCCGGCCGACGCGCCTCCAACCAGGGCGGTTCGACCTCGCAGGCCTAAATCCATCTCGATCCTCCGTTCGACGGCTCGCCGGATCGGCGCCCGCCATGTCGCCGCCGCGATCATGCGTTCGGCGATTCGATCGGTGCTCACCGACACCGTAGAACGATAGCCCAGACGCCCTCGCGTCTGTACGTCGGGCTCTGGCTCCGCGAGCCGCCACCGCGCGTCCGAATCCCCGGCTCCATCTGGGGAAGTGGGCCGCAGCCCCAAGCCGCCCGTCTCAGCCCCGCCACCGGTACGCTTGCTCCGTGAGCGAAGCAGCGGAACCCAACCTTGTGACTGCAAGTGACGTCGTCGAACGGGCTGCGTCGTCCTACCGCGCCCTGGCCGACCTGGCCGAGACGGTCGAAGACGAGTGGGAATATGTCAGCGATCTCGTGGATGCTTATCTGCCGAGCATTCGAGCGCTGGCCGACGAGAACGACGGGCGGCCCCTGGCGCCCGACCAGGCTGCCGCGGTTGACGAGGCCATCGCCGAGATCGGCCTCATCTCGGACCCGCACAAAGCCATCGACTGGCTATCGACCTTCCCGCACGTCGTGGCTCTGGCCCTGGGCGGTGACGTGGACTCACCGGCAGGCGCCGCATCCAAACCGGCCGGGGCCGACGCGCCCGAATCAGACGACGATTCGCCGTTCCGCATCCTCCTGCGGGGCGATCGGTGAGGTTCCAGGATGCCGCCCGTGATGCCAGGGCCGTCGTCTATGCGGGTATCCAGGCCGACCCGCTCGTGGGCCGCGTCGCCGCGCTGCTGGCAGAAGCCACGGGCGCGGAGAGGCTGCTCGCCCGGGCCGTGATGAACGGAGAGCGCAGCGACGCAGAGCCGTGGCGCCGAATCTTCCCGGCACTCTTTGGCGAGGGCGCGAGCAAGGGCTCGGGCGAGGAACTGCGCCGCCATGCGGAGCTTCTTCTGGCCGCATCGCTCGAAGTGGCCAACCGCGGGGAGGCTGCTCGAAGCCAGTACCGCGGTGCCGTCGTCGAAGAGCTCACGGCCCGACTTCTTGCAGGCCGCGCTGCTCCGGAGGCGCCGGTCAGGCGCGAGCGGCGCGTTCTGTTCGACGGCGTCCCGGCCGAGATACACCCGTACGACGTCACCGTGGAATCGCGGACGCGGCCCGAGGTGTACGACTGCAAGTGGGGCGCGCGTGGCATCAACGCCGACGTCCTGAACCAGCTCGACGACGCTCGAACGCATGCCGCCGACGAGGAGATGGATGTCAGCGTGGCCATCGTGGTCTTCGACTCGCGCCGGTCATGCGAGCTGCGTCTCGACCGATCGACCGCCAACCGCGAGAAGACGCGGCTGGTTGCCCTCGAGTCGCTCGACGAGCTGAGGGGTTGAGAACGTGAGCGAGCCTGCGGCCGGCGTCAGCCCGACCGGACGGTCCGCCGGTACCGAAGAGCGGCCAGATCTTCTGGGCGAAGTCCTTCCGTACAGGATCGTGCGGCCGTACCGGGTCCGCTTCGAAGAGGCGACCGTGGCCGAGACCATGCGGACGGCGATCTACCTGGCCTGGGCGGCCGACGTCGCGTGGCAGCATTCGACCGAGCTCGGTTTCGGGCGCGACTGGTACGCGGCGCGCGGCCTCTTCTGGTTGGTCCGTGCGGTGAGGCTCGACGTGCTGCGGCCGATCCGGACCTACGAGAACGTCTTCGTGACCACGCAGGTGACCGGTTATCGGCGCATCGCGGCGCGCCGCCACAGCGACGTCCTCGACGCGGCCGGCGGGCCGCTGGCCAGCCTCGAGATCGATTGGGTCATGACCAACGAACGGGGCGCGCCGACGCGCGTGCCGGAGCAGATGATGGAGTTCCTCGCCGACCAGTCCTCGACCTTCGACATGATGAAGGTGTCCTTGCCCGAAACGCCACCGGACGCCGCCGAGCGGGCTTTCGTCGTCCGGCGCCGCGACCTCGATCCCCTCGACCATGTCAACAATAGCGTCTACCTCGACTACTTCGAGGAGGCGCTCGAAACCGCCGGGCAGGGTCGTCTGCTCGCGACTGCTCCCCAGCACTACGAGATCGACTTCGTGGCGTCAGCCGAACGCGACGACCGCCTGGTCGGCCGAACCTGGCCTTTGGACGACGGCTGGGCTTATCGGCTGAGCCGAAACGACGGCACGGAGATATTCCGCGCGAGGTTCGCCCAACTCTAGCGGCTCAGATCGTGGGTTCGTCGTCCGACTTGGCCTCTTCGGGTGGCTCCTCAGCCGGAGGTGCGGTCTGGACGCGCCCCGCCTCGGCGGCCCTACGCAAGTCCGCAGCCAGTTCCTTGCTTCGGGCAGCCAGGCGATCGCCGACATGCTCGGTCACGTTGGCGGCTTTGTGGGCGACCGGGCCGGCGTTCTCGGCCGCGACCGCGGCGAGCTCGGCGGCTTTCGCGGCCACGTCTCGGAGCACCGGACCGGCCTGTCGCCCGGCCTGGTCGATCATCTCCTGGAGCTGGCCGACCCAGCGCTCAGCCAGCTCGCGGGCTCGCGCCGCCTGCTCGCGGCGCGAGGTTCCGCTGCCGGCAGGCTCGCCCGTGTCAGAACCTTCGCCCGGTTCTGTCGGATCGTTCGTTCCCATCTCAACACCTCGAACTCGACGAGGATTCGTTGACCCTCGACGTCTGACGGGGTCAATCGTACGCCTATAAGGGAACTACCAGGCCGGCCACGCCGGAGCGGCGCAAGCCGGAGGCTCGCCGTGGCCCCGGCAGTTCGGAACACTGGGGTTCGAGTCGGCGAGCGGGTCGCGCCCGGCAGCCGTCGGCCTCATCGGGCGCTCGCGAGAGCTACCGCGCGAGTTTCAGGAAACCCGGCTCTTGCTTTCGCCGGGCCTCCCGCCGGATATTCGACTGCGTGAGATCCGGCCGGACGAGGCCGGGGAGGTAAGCCGATGATCGGCTACTGGCACTCCATCTCGCCTGACCCCGTGCATCAGGTTCCAGTATCGCTGGGCGCCCACGTGGGCGGTCACGAGCTGATTGTCGAGCGATGCGGCGAGCACAGCTGGCGCTGGGCGGTGATGAGCCGTCTGGGTCACGAGATCGAAGGCGGTACGGCGCGCGACGCTCACACGGCCGAAGAGCTGGCCGAGGAAGCCGCGTTCCATATCCATCCGCCGTCGGTCGGCGACTGGGTCAGGCGCTTGATGTAGGTGGCGCGGCCGGCCAGGCAGAGCCGGCTTCGCGGCCCGCGCTACTTCGGGTCGCCGTCCCGCCCAGGTTCAACGCGCTTCTCGAGCTCCTGGTCTTCCCAGGGCGCGGCGTGATCGCCGAGGTCCGTTTCGCCGGCCGGACCGGTCTCGTCGAGCAATCCGGCCTGGTATGCCTCGATCGCCTCAATCGAGGGGGGTCCGGCTTCGCGCGACTCGCCGCCGGTCGGGTTCATCACCACGCCTCCGGCGTTCTCGATCTCGGCCTCGAGCTCAATCTTGCGCATCTCGCGGCGGACGGCCTCGCTGGGCGGTCGGACGGCTTCCAGGTCGATGGCATCGCCGCCATGGCCGGCCTCGAGCCAGGCCTTGGGGTCCAACTCGTCCGGAACCAGGCCTTCGTCGGGCCCGAGGGTCGCCTTCGGTTCGACGACGGTTAGGCCGGGGATTTCCTGCACAACCGAGCCTTCGGCAGTGGCCCCGCACTTGGGGCACGCGGTGGCACCGCCCGGGATCGACGTGGAGCACCAGGGGCAGATGCGGTTCGACTCGTCCATGCGGCGCACCGTAGTCCACCGCGACGTTCTCGGCTATCAAACGATCGGGCCATGGAACGACCATGACCTCGGACGAAGGCCGCGGGTTTGAGCCAAAGATACGCGAACCGAGCGCCTGAGGTGCGCCGTGGCCGAGGGAAACCGGAATGCGTGAGTGGGGGCGTCGCTCCCACGTGCAGCCGGATTGGCCGAGGAGAGAAACTGCCGCAGAGTTGGGTCTATGCAGAGGCCTGGTGCGTAAATAGCGCCGCTCTAGCCTGGCCTCACAGCATCAGGAAACGGCTGTACGTAACCGATCTGATGCGAGTCAGCAGCGGATCAGGATTGTACAAGGTGCTCAGTTCGTGCAGACTATCACGTGTCAGTGGACCCGACGGCGCCAGCGGTGCGGCGCGGGTGGGGCGGTCACCGCTTTCGGCATTCTGCCCATCGCGGACAAGTCTGGGTCTGGGCTTGAGGAAGGAACACGAATGGCTCGCAGCCGGCCGACGAGCTTCGACGTAGCTCGTCTTGCGGGCGTCTCCCGGACGACTGTCTCTTTCGTGCTGAACGGACGGGATGACATATCGATTAGCCAGGCGACCAAGGACCGCGTGTTCGAGGCAGCGAAAGCGCTTGGCTATGAGCCCAACGCTCCCGCGGCTCAGCTCGCTCGCGGTTCGAGCCTTACGATCGGCCTGGCGCTGCGCCAGGATCGCGCTCAGGTCGCTTCCGACGCGCTGCTGCCGCAGACCGTCCAGGGGGTTGGCGACGCGGCGCTCGCGGCCAACTACCTGGTGCTTGTCGAATCGTTGGCTCCCGTACCTGGGGGCTATCGCCGTCTGCTCCGGTCGCGCCGCATCGACGGGCTGATCGTTTCGGGGCCCATAGCCGACGACGTCGAGCTTCGTCGGGCCAACGACGACGGGTTTCCAATCGTGCTCCAGGGCCATATGCCGACGCTGAGCGCACCGAGCGTCGACGTGGACAATGTCGCCGGGGCTAAGGCGGCAGTCCGGCATCTGCTCGACCGGGGCCACACGGGCATTGCGATGATCACCAACGCGCCCCTCACTTACACATCCGCCGCAGAGCGCCTCGACGGGTATCGGCTTGCTCTGAGTGAGGCCGGCATCGAGTTCGATCCCCAGCTCGTAGCCGAGGGGTCCTTCACGGCCCAGAGCGGCCTCGAGGCCATGGCGATGCTGCTCAAGAGGCGCCCGTTTACCGCCGTCTTCGTGGCGAGCGACGTGATCGCCCTCGGGGCGATGCGAGCGGTCCGGGCGATCGGGCTTCGGATCCCTGCCGACATCTCCATGGTCGGCTTCGACGACATCCCACTGGCGGCACACTTCGATCCGCCACTCACCACGGTTAGCGTTCCCGCATACGCACTTGGCAAGACCGCCGGTGATCTCCTGCTGGCCCTCATCCGAGGCGAACCAGTGGCGCAGCGCACACTGCTCGAGACGGAACTGAAGGTCCGAGAATCGGTCGGCCCCGTGTCGGTCCGGCGCCGCCCGCCCGATTGATCGCGAGGGGCGGTGACAGAAACGACGACCGGCCACCCCGGCGCGCCGCGTCGTCTCGCCCCCCACCGGCCGGGGTATCATTGCCGCCCGATCGCAGTTCTAACTGCGGTTGCGTCGCGCGCCCGTAGCTCAGCGGATAGAGCGTCGGCCTCCGGAGCCGAAGGTCGCAGGTTCGAATCCTGTCGGGCGCGCCATTACAACCTTTTCTGACGTCCGCAGCAGCCCAGGTCTCGGCCAGGGTGCGCGGCCAGTCAACCGCCCGTTCCGCCGGGATGCCTTCCTGCGCCGTCTCCTCGACCGCGGCTAGGGACGCTCGGAGCTGCTTCATCCGCTCCAAGTACGTCTCGTCGCTTATCGCACCAGCGACGTGTTCAAGGGCGAGCTCGCGCATCTGGCGCTCGATCCGAGAGCGGTCGATGGCCACAGGTCGCACCGCCGAGCCGAGCGCTGCGACGCCCCTAACCATGACGCAGTCATCAAGCTCGATGCCGCTGACCTGGGCGAGGACAGGGGCCTCCCATGTCTCGTCGCCCAGACGCGCCTGCGGTCCCCACGCATCGCACGGACTTGGATGGAGCTTTCGATGTCGGCCATCGGCGAAGGTGCCGTCGCTTCGGATGCGACGGCCGCAGACGCATTCCAGGAGGTCCACGCGACCGAGACGATGCGGACCTCCACCTTGGGTCTTTGTCCGCCGGACATCCTCCATCCGCGCCCAGAGTTCGTCGGAGACGGGTGGGCTGGCACGCCACGGAGCAGGACGTCGGGTTCCGTTGGGACCGCGGTGGCGGCGTATCCAGCCGTTGTAGATCGGGTTCATCAGGATGCAGCGGTTGCGCGACGCTTCGAGGCCGGTCTCGGCGGCGAGTTGCTGGGCGCTCGCGGTTCCCAGCGCATAGCGCTCGAACAAACCCACGGCGCTGGCGATGGTGGCCGGGTCGATCTGGAGCGTGTTGGGGGCTCAGAAGATCGTCGGAACCCCAATGGGGCATGGCCACCGGGGTCGTTCTCTTGGTCGAACTTGGCCGCGTAGCCTTCGGTGATCCGTTCCGAGAGCCGTCGGCTGTACCGCTCGGCTCCAGCCGACTCGGCCACGAGTTCGTCCCAGTCATGGGGATCGGAGCTGATGATCCGTCGGTCGCACATCACGAGGGCGACGCCAGCGGGGTGGAGGTGATCTTCGAGAAGCTCAAGCGTCCGGCGAAGGTTGCGCTGCCAGCGGTCTGAGTACCCGGCCAGCAGCAGGTCGAACCCGCCTGCCTTCGCCTCTGCGAGCATCTGCGTCACCGTCGCCGAACGCCAGACGGTCGTGCCACTCTGGGCGACCTGGAAGACCCGCCCTGTGTCGATGAGGCCGTATCGCTCGATGAAGCGGTCCTGCTGCTCGCGCTGACTCGCCGGCCCGAAGCGATCGTACTAGCCTGCGGTGGACTCCCGGATCCAACGGGCCGCTCGTAGACCCCGGATCTCGTCGAGAGAGCGCGGCAGTCGCTTCACGCTGCCCTGCCTCGTCCGCTCTTGCGCATCCGAGGCATGTTCACTCTGGCGTCAAGCACCTTGCGACGCATCTGGTCGGGGCCGTCGGGATAGCATTGGTTTAGGGCTTCGACATAGCGGGCCAGGGCCGACACGAGCAGGTCAGTTGGGCGAGGACGCGGATCCGCGGTCGCCCCATAGACCGTCGGGTCAGGCGCCGCCACGTCGGCTTCGCCAGAGGCGCCATTGGGCCCGGTCCAGCCCGCCCGTGGCCTCTCATTCGTCCGACCAGCCGATCGGAGCGTGGTGGCGCCTGAAGGTGTTGCAGAGGTGTTGCGAGCGCTCGCGCTCCATGGCCTCGGTCATGGCGGGGCGCTGGGGGCCCTCGCCTGGATCGGGGCCCGGCCTGGCACGAATACCGGCGGCTGGCTCCCCGCCCGGTCCTGGCTCGTGCCATCGCTGCCCGCCGAGACCGCCACGATCGTGGCGAGCATCTTCTGGATCCTGTCCTTGATCGGGTTCGTCGCGGCGGCCCTGGGGTTCTGGGGCATCCTGGTGCCCAGTGAGGCGTGGCGTCCCTTGGCGGTGGTCGCTGCCATCGTCTCGATGCTGGGCATTCTGCTCTTCATCGGCACCTGGCCGACGTTCAACACCCTGGCCGCCCTGGGCATGAATGTCGCAGTGCTCGTCGCCCTGCTCTGGCTGCGCTGGCCACCCGAGACGATGTTTGGGAGGTGACTCATCAAGGCCGGAACGCCTCAGCCTTCGGAGGCGACAGGCAGTCCCGAGCATGACCGGCCCGCCGCTGCCTTCGGCACCCGCATTGGAACGCCCACGCAGAAGAACGCCGCCGAGGCGGATGTCATCGCCAAAGGCTTCAGGCGGCGGGCTGCCGCCCGGTCGTGGCTGCGAGAGCTTCCTCGTCGCGGGTTTCAGCGGCCCGCTGGTCGAGAGGGAGGGCGTAAGAAAGGCCCAGTGGCGGACTACCATCGACTACCTCTGCTAATCAACGCCCGTTGGTAGTCGCGCTCTATCTGGCCATACTGCGGGTCAGAGCAGCGTTCGGACGGTCGTAGGCCTCGGGCGCTAACGAGGGAACCGACGACCATCCTTGAGGGTGTCCCAACTTTGTGGAGACCTTCGGACGCCTTTCCGATGACCCAGTTGCTCCACGCCCGTTCGGCGAGGGAGACTGCCGAAGCGGCCGAACAGCTCGGGGCGATCCTCGGCGAACTAGCGCACGTGATGAGCCGCCAGGCAGC
>DASWZK010000166.1:0-5900 GCA_036404515.1 Candidatus Limnocylindrales bacterium | reverse complement strand
CGCCGCGCCGACCGGATCCTCAAGGCCGTCGATCAGGTCTTCCTTCTTAAGCCCGAACAGGTCCATGGTCATCTGGCATGGGTAGATCTTGACCCCGAGCTCCTGGCACATGCCGAGCAGCTCCTTGGGCTTGGAGACGTTGTACTTCTTGGCCAGCTGGAACATCATCCACGGCCCCATCCCCATGAAGTTCATCTTGCTGAGCTTGCGGTGGCTGATCCCGGGCCTCTGCATCACGGACAGCATCTTCTGCATCCAGTTCTGGCCGGGCAGGCGCTTGCTGTCCTTCACGAGGGCGTGGAAGCCCCAGAACGTGACGAAGATCGAGACCTCCATGTCCATGGCAGCCGCGGTCGAGGCGATGATCATGCTTGCCCAGGTCGGCTCGAGCTCGCCGCTGTAGGCGATGATGCAGATGCTCTTGCGCTGGCTGACCTCTGCGGTCATTTCGGATCCTTTCGTAAGCTGGGCGGGTGGCGGAAAGCCCGCACGTCTGGCTACTTGTGGCGCAGCACGAAGCGGAACTTGCCGTTGGCCGAGTCCTGCTCGACGAGGGTGTGGCCGGTCGAGCTGGCCCACGCGGCCATGTCCTTCACGGAGCCCGGATCGGTCGCGACGATCTCCATCAGTTCGCCGGGCTGGAGGGTCTTGATGCCCTGCGTTGCCTTGAGGATCGGCAGCGGGCAGGAGAGACCGCTGGCATCGACCTTGAGCTTGATATCCACGTCTTGCCCTTTCGCTGTTGCACTTGCCCGGATGTGATTGGTGACGGGACGCCTTCGAGGGATCCGGTGGAACCGGTTCAATCGGCTAGATGAAGAAGATCTGGCCGTCTCCGGCGTTGATGTAGAACGCGGCCACTCCCTCGACGCCGTCGACCAGCGGATCCAGGTCCGACTGCTCCAGTTTCAGGATGTCCATCGAGAGGGAGCATGCCTGGATGTCCACTTCGCCGATCTCCTTGGCCACCCGCAGCGTCTCCGACCAGTGCGCCTGCCCGGCCTTCGCGGCCGCATCGACGGCGGCCCTGCCGGCCGGCCCGGCTTCCGGCGCCAGGCCGTGGTCGGCCGTGATCCGGTCCGCACGGAAGGCCTCCAGGGCCCAGTACTGCAGGAAGATCCTGACCGGACGGCCGAGCGCCGCGGCGCCGGCGGTCAATACCGCGGCCGCCTGCAGCTTGTCGTCGGTCCCGGAGAAGAGCACTAGGGAGATGGTTTCGTCCATTGCCGTGCCTCAGCTGAGTCGCGCGTCTGGGATGGAAGCGCCGGAGGCCGCGCCCGAAGTCCGTTCGGCCACGAGCTCGCTGGGCGTCCGCGTCGCGGCGACCGAGATGCGGGCCAGTCTGCGGGCGAGCACGCCGCGCATCGTTTCGCAGGCGACGATGATGTCGGGGTCGCTCAGGCGATAGCGGACCTCACGGCCGTCCCGATCGGCCTCGACGACACCTGCGGCACGCATCACCGCCAGGTGCTGGGAGACGTTGGGCTGGGAGATTCCCATCTCGTCAGCCAGACGCGACACCTCGCGCGGCCCGTCGGCGAGCAGATGGATGATCTCCAGACGATGAACGTTGGCGAGCGTCTTGAGGACCTCGACCTGGAGCTTGTAGACCTCATCCATGGCGTGCAGTCTGGATCTATGCGCACGTGCGCATAGATATGTCGGTCACGATACGGAGGGCCGAATGGCACGCACGGCTACGAAAGTGTGGGCGAGCGTCGGTAGCTGCCTAATATAAGTGTGGTAGTCTGCATTTCCACCGATCACGGCTCCCGCCGCACCGGCTAGCAGATGCGGGGCAGCTGCTCCCCTACGAGCATGTCGACGATGCGTTGTGAACCCACGATCGTCCGGACCGTGACCATGGCCGGATGGTCGGCCACGACGCGGCCGATCTCCACGGCCTCCGCACCCTCCGGGAGGGCGCGCATCGCCGCCAGGACGGCTCCGGCCGCCGCGGCGGGGACGATCGCCACGAGCTTGCCCTCGTTGGCAACGTGGAGCGGGTCGAGGCCGAGCATCTCGCAGGCCGCGAGCACGGGTCCGGGAATCGGGATCGTCTCTTCGTGCAGATCCACGCCGACCCGCGACGCCGCGGCGATCTCGTTGAGCGCCGAGGCCAGGCCGCCGCGCGTCGGGTCGCGCAGGACATGCACCTCCGGGCATTCGGCGACGATCGCGGCTACGAGCGCGTTGAGCGGCTGCGTGTCCGAGGCGATCTCGACCTCGAAGCCGAGCCCCTCGCGGACGCTCATGATGGCGATGCCGTGCAGCCCGATGGGTCCGGAGAGGATGACGGCGTCCCCGGGGGCGGCCCGATCCGCTCCGACCGAAACGCCGGACGCCACCAGCCCGATGCCGGCGGTGTTGACGAAGAGCCCGTCGGCCGCTCCCCTGCCGACGACCTTCGTGTCGCCGGTGACTACGCGGACGCCGGCTCGGGCCGCCGCCCGGGCGACCGACTCGGTCACCTTCCGCAGCTCGTCTATCGGCAGGCCTTCCTCGATGACGTAGGCGAGCGAGAGGGCGAGAGGCTGGGCGCCCATCATGGCCAGGTCGTTGACGGTGCCGTTGACGGCCAGCTCGCCGATGTCGCCGCCCGGGAACTCGAGCGGGCTGACGACGAACGAGTCGGTCGTGAAGGCGAGACGCCCGCCGGCGACATCGACCACGGCCGCGTCGTTGAGCGGCCCCATGGCCGCGCCGCCGGACGTCGCCAGGGCGGGGCCGATCACGTCGCGCATGAGCGCCGCCGAGAGCTGGCCGCCGGAGCCGTGGCCGAGCAGGACGCGGGCGCGTTCGGGGATCGGGGCCGGACAGGCCAGGTTCGACGGGTCGGGCGCGGAGGTCGCGGCGGCGCCCGCCGGGGGCCCGCCCTCGGCCGGCTCGTCCGGAAACCCGCCGAATGGATCGACCGTCGCCCGCTTCTCAGTCATTTCGGCGCCTCGCTCAGCGGCCTGGACAAGTCGTAGAGAGGGAAGGCCGTCGGCGCGGCCAGCCCGCGGCCCGCGGCATGGTAAGCGGAGCAGACGCCCTCGGCGCTGACCATCGGGGCCCCCAGCGGCTTCTGCGGCGAGCAGAGGACGCCGTAGGCGGTGCAGTCGAGCGGAGTCTTCGTGCCCTGCAGGATCTGGCCGGCGATGCAGGCCGGGTGCTCCCGCGTGTGGATATCGCCGACCTCGAAGCGCCGCTCAGCGTCGAACTTCTCGAACTCGGGCCGCAGGTGATAGCCAGACGCGGGAATCGCGCCGATACCGCGCCACGTGCGCTCGCCCACGTCGAAGACCCGGAAGACCGTCTCCTGGGCCTCTCGATTGCCCTCGCGCTTCACGGCCCGGGCGTACTGGTTCTCGACGACCGCGCGGCCCGTCTCGAGCTGGCGGATCGCCATCAGGATCCCCTCCAGCAGGTCGAGCGGCTCGAAGCCGGTCACCACGATCGGGACGTGGTAGCGCTCGGCGATCGGCTCGTACTCGGTCCAGCCCATGACCGCGCAGACGTGGCCGGCGGCGAGAAAGGCCTGGACCTGGCACGTCGGCGACTCGAGGATCGCGGTCATCGCCGGCGGCACGAGGACGTGGCTGACCAGAACGGTGAAGTTGTCGAGGCCGAGCCGCGCCGCCTGCCGGACCGCCATCGCGTTCGCCGGCGCGGTCGTCTCGAAGCCGATGGCGAAGAAGACGACCTGTCGGTCGGGATTTGCGACCGCGATCCGGACCGCGTCGAGCGGCGAGTAGACGATCCGGACGTCGGCGCCGCGGGCCTTCAGGGACAGCAGGTCCGTCGTCGATCCCGGCACGCGGAGCATGTCGCCGTAGCTGGTGAAGATGACGTCCGGCCGGGCGGCGATCGCCAGCGCCTTGTCGATCTGCTCGAGCGGCGTGACGCAAACGGGGCAGCCCGGTCCGTGGATCATCCGCACTCCCTCCGGCAGCGCTTCATCGATCCCCTGCTTGACGAGCGTGTGAGTCTGCCCGCCGCAGACTTCCATCAGCGCCCAGGGCCTGGTAGTGATGCGATGGATTTCGTCGACCAGCTTGCGGGCGAGCTCGGCGTTGCGATACTCGTCGACGTACTTCATGCGGCGCCCGATGCGGCCGGCGGAGCGGCCGAAGCCGGCGCCCCGGCGGTCCCACCTGCGGCGGCCGTCGCTTCCGGCATCGACCCGAGCTCCATCGCCACCGCCTCCTCGTCGATCATCCGCAGCAGCTCGAGCGTCTTGAGGGCCTCATCCTCGTCGAGCTGGCTGATCGCGAACCCGACGTGGACGATGACGTAGTCACCGATTCCGACCTCCGGCAGGTAGGCCAGACAGGCTTCCTTGCGCACGCCGCCGAAGTCGACGCGAGCCATGCGCAACGCTCCGTCGTCGCGGATCTCGACCACCTTGCCCGGAATGCCGAGGCACATTTGATTCTCTCCTTGCCGCCGGCGATTTCGGGAAGCCGATCGCCGACTCGCTTGCCCTGCGCGGTTAGGACGCTCCGGCCAGGCGAGCGGCTGCCACCGCGGCCTGACCGTAGCTGATCCCGCCGTCGTTCGCCGGGACCTTCTGATTCGTGTGAACCTCGAACCCGTCGGCCGTCAGCCGCCGGACGAGGGTAGTCGCAAGCCACTGATTCTGGAAGACGCCGCCGGAGAGGGCCACCGAGCGGAGGCCGGTCGCGGCCCGAACATCGGCGCACAGCCCGCGGGTGACGGCGGCGATCGTCTCCTGGAACCGCGCCGCCAGAGCCTCCACAGCCGTGCCTTCGGCGAGGCCCTCGAGGAGCCCCCGGAGTGTCGGCCGCGGGTCGTAGACGAAAAGGCCGTCCTTCCGAACGATCTCATAGGGAAGTGGGCGGGCGCTCCCATCCTCCGCCAGCAGCTCCAGCTCGATGGCGGCCTGCGCCTCGTACTCGGCCACATCGCGGATGCCGAGAAGCGCCGCCGCCGCGTCGAAGAGGCGGCCGGCCGATGAGGCCTCGGGGGCGTTCAGCCTGCGGGCGATCTGGACGCGAACGACCTCGACTTCTCGAGGGTCGAGGCGGTCGAAGAATGCCCGCGTCGGCTCGGGGTCGATCCAATCGGCGACGGAGCTCCCTTGTTCGAACGCCTCGGCGGCCATCAGGTACCCGAGTGCCATGCGGTACGGCTTCTTGACCGCCAGCGCCCCGCCCGGCATCGGCGCACGGCCAAAGCGGCCGACGCGCCGGTACTCCGCCAGCGTGGCCACGAGAACTTCGCCGCCCCAGAACGTGCCGTCGTCGCCCATGCCCAGGCCGTCGAAGGCTACGCCGATGAACTCGCCGGTGAGGCCAGCTTCGGCCGCGGCCGACGCCACATGCGCGTGGTGATGCTGGACGGGAATGCGCCGGCTCTCTGGAAAGTGGCGGATCGCGTATTGCGTGGACAGGTAGGCCGGATGCAGGTCGTGGGCGACGTACGCCGGCTCGAAATCGAGCAGCCGCGCCAGATGGGCAAGGTTCCCTTCAAACGCCCGGTGCGTCAGCAGATCCTCGAGGTCGCCCGTGTGCGGCGCCACGTGGGCCCGAGTTCCGCGAGCCAGCGTGAAAGTGTGCTTGAGCTCCGCACCCACCGCCAGAACTGGTTGGGGCGTGGCAATGGGCAGGTTCAGTGGGTCCGGGGCGTACCCGCGACCCCGGCGGATAAGGCTCTCACGCCCGTCCACGACGCGCGTGACGGAGTCGTCGTACCGTGCCCGGATCTCGCGGTCGTGGGAGAGAAACGAATCGGCGATACCGGACAGCCGCTCCAGGGCATCGGCATCGTCGGTCGCGAGCGGCTCGTCCGACAGGTTGCCGCTGGTAAGGACGATGGGCCGGCCGAGGCCCTCGAGAAGCAGATGGTGGAGCGGCGTGTACGGCAGGAAGAGCCCGACGCGGCGGTTGAGGGCGGCG
>DASWZK010000165.1:0-14624 GCA_036404515.1 Candidatus Limnocylindrales bacterium | reverse complement strand
ACGCGTCTCGGTTCGGCATGCCGCTCGACACGGCCGCCCGCGCTACCCCGACGCCGACCCCACCACCGACGCCCGCCTTCACGCCGACGCCACTGCCTACACTGGCGCCTCCGGCAACCGCCCTACCCTCGAGCTCCGGGGGACCGAGCGGGTCGGTCGCTCCGTCGGCCAGTCCGTCGCCGGTGAAGACACTGGCTCCCGCCCGCGGCAACGGCCAGTGACCCGGCCGGCTCAGTGGACGGTCCACCGACGCGCACCTGAGGCGCTCGCGCTGTCGGGTCTTCAGTCGGCCCTCGGCCCCGTGACCCAGCGGTCGATCTCGCGCTCGTAGGACAGCAGTTCGTCGGGGCGGAACCAGATCGCCAGCTCCGTGGCTGCGCTCTCCGGGCTGTCCGAAGCGTGGACCAGGTTCTGTCCTATCTCGACGGCGAAGTCGCCCCGGATCGTCCCTGGAGCCGCCTCACTCGGCCGCGTGGCGCCGTTAATCGTTCGAACGTATGCGATCGAGTCGGGCCCTTCGAGCGCGAGGGCAATGAGCGGCCCCGACGTGATGAAGGCGACGAGCCCCTCAAAGAACGGCTTGCCCCTGTGGACCGCGTAGTGGCGTTCGGCCAGATCGCGATCGACATGAATCAGCTTGAGCCCGACGAGCTTGAGGCCGCGCTCTTCGTAGCGGGCGATGATTCGGCCAGCCAGCAGGCGCTGGACGCCGTCGGGCTTCACCAGAACGAGGGTGCGCTCGATCACTGTACGGGTACCCCTGATGGATGATTGTTGCGATGGGGAGTTTAGCTCCGTTGCGGCATGCAGCCGGCCAGTCCCGGCGAAGCGGAGGGGACTCCTCGAGGACGGATTGCGTCGACGACTCAGGCTCGGCCGGCGCGGAGGGCACTTCCGGCTCGGCCCGCCGTTCGGCGGGTCTGTGAGCGAGCATCTCCGGATCTACGGACTCCGCAGAGGTCGTGCACGCTCGGGCTCCGGTGGAACCGATCTGGGGGCGCGCAGAGCCCCCGCCACGGACAGATACGTTCTTCCGGCGTCGCCTTCCAGGCCGAGCAGCCGCAGAGCGTCGCCCCGAACGAGCTGGAGCGGAAGGTCCTGCCGTTCCCCGATGGCTTCCAGAACGACGCCGGCCAGCTCCGGCGCGAGGCGGATCGCGACACCGAAATGGAGGGCGGCCATCAGCGGTTCGTTGTCTAGCAAGCAAGACCGACCCACCGCCACTTCGGCGCCCGGTTCGACGACGGAATTCGTCGCGGTAGCGCCAGCATCGGAGGATTCGACCGGCCCTGGCTCCAGGGGCTCGGCAGCCGGCCCGCCGGTTTCGGCAAGCACCCGGGCGGCCGGCTCGACGGTCGGAGTTGCGGGCGCACCCGCGGCCCAGGCGCTCGGCGGCCACATCGCCTTACGCGGCATCCCGGCGAACACCCGATCGAGCTCGGACAAATGGCGCGCCAGGGCCTCCTCTGTGTGGCGCCTCGCATCGGCCTGCCGGTTGCCCGTGGCGGCTGCTTCGGCCGCAATAACGAAGCCCAGAGCCTCGGTGCCTCCGTCGGCCAGATACGCGGTCGCGGCATCGCCGGCGCCATCGAGATCGCCCGTTCGCCATCGCGCCTCGGCCAGGTCGAGGAGCGCGGTCATGTCCAGACTGTCGCGGCTGGCGAGCATCTCGAGCTCGGCCCGTGCCGTCGTCAACGAGCCCGTCTTCAAGTGGAGGCGGGCCAATCTGATCTGGACCAACAGCTGGTCGAGGGGCTGTGGCTCGACCGGCCGGTATGACTCCGGCTGCACCTCAAGCTCGATACTGGGAGCGAAGGTCTCCGCCTGGCGCAAGTCCTCCTCGGCGAACGCCGACGACTGCTCGATCAGCTCATCGCCAGAAACCTCCGGGGCCGCTCCAGGATCCACGGGCATCGCGTCGCTCGCCGTCTCGGCCTTTTCGGCAGGCTTGGAGGGCTGTTCCGTCTCGGCAGCCTCGGCAACCTCGGCTGGCTGCTCGGGCTCGAGCGCCTCGACTGGTTGGTCAGCCTCGGCAACCTCGGCTGGCTGCTCGGGCTCGGTCTGCCCTTCGATCTCGCCAATCTCGCCGCTCAGCTCAGCGTCACCCGCGAGCGCTTCGGGTGCGATTCGGACCAGTATCTCGGCCGGCTCGTCAAGCGCTTCGAGCGAGAGTTGCCGGCCGGGTTCGTCGAGCGTCGGAAGCGTCACGCTCGTCAGATCGCCCGTCTCGGCTTCAGGCCGGCTCGACAGGGCCTCGAGGGGCTCGGCCGCGTGCCGTCGGCGCAGCCTCAGGCCGAACCTCACGTCGCGCCCCCCGGCAGTCGCAGAAGCGAGTCGAGACGGCGACCCCGCCGCGGCGGCGCCACCACGGCAAGCCGCAGGCCGTCGTCGCGAATCAGTCGGCGGGCAAGAGCATGGATTGCTTCACTCGTCACCGCGTTCAACTCGGACAGGGCTCCCTCCAAAGTCAGGACGCGCTCGTGCAGAGCTTCTTGGCCGCCCAGCCACGAGGCCACGTGGCGCGTCTCCTCCATTCGCAGCTCCAGCCGGCCCGCCAGATAGCGCTTCGAGAGGGCCAGCTCGTCGGGGGGCACAACCTCTTCGCGAAGACGAGCCATCTCATCCAGGATCGCCGCCACCGCGGGAGCGATTCTGTCGGGATCGACGCCAGCCGAGACTACGAAAGCGCCCGCATCGACGTAGTCGACCACGTATGAGCTGACATCGTAGGCGAGGCCCTTCTCCTCGCGGACGGACTGGAACAGCCGGCTGCTCATGCCATCGCCGAGGATGGCGTTCAGAACCTCGAGCGTCCAGGCTTCTCGGTCATCTCGCCTCAAGCCCGGCACGCCCAGACAGATCTGGGCCTGGGTTGTATCGCGTCGAACGGCCATCACCCGTTCGCCCGCCGGGAGGGCGGGAGCAGGCTCGAAGATCGAACGGTTGGCCTCGCCGGTCCCAAAGGTACGCTCGACGAGCGCGACAATCTCGGCGTGGGAAATGTCGCCGGCCGCTGAGACGACCACGTTACCCGGCAGATAGGAGGACGCCCAGAAGGCCCGAAGGTTCGCCTCCGGTAACGCACGTACGCTCTCTTCGCTGCCGGCAATCTCACGGCCGAGAGGCGTGTCGCCAAACATGGCGAGATCGAAGAGGGCGTGGACGTGCTCGCCCGGGTCGTCGAGGTAGGATCGGATCTCCTCGATGATGACGGCCCGCTCCGACTCGATCTCGGCGCTGCGAAGCTGCGGCCTGACGATCAGCTCGCCGAGAACGTCCATGCCCCGCGCGGACTCACGCAGCGGAACACGCACCCAGTAAACCGTTGACTCGCGGTCCGTGGCGGCGTTGAAGCTACCGCCGACCCCCTCTATTGCCTCCGAGACCGCGCGAGTGGTGGGATACGCAGCCGTCCCTTTGAAGGTGATGTGCTCCATGAAATGAGCCGCTCCCGCCTCTTCGGCCGACTCGAGGCGCGAGCCTGCCAGGACGTACGCGGCAATGGACACGGAACGCGCTCCGGCGAGGCGCGAAGTGATAACACGCGGCCCGCCCGGTAGCGCTGTGCGTTCGTACATCAACCGAATGCTAACGGAAAGGCGGCGGCATCCGACGCACCTCTCCGGCTACGGAGAATCTCCGACGTGGGCCGGCTCGATCGGCGGCTTACTCGTCCTCGACGGAATCGGGGCCGAGCAACTCCATCTGGACGTAATCGGACGTGTTGAACTCGAGCTGTCGGGCATCGGCCGGATCACCCGCCGCCATGCCGCCGGGCGCGAAATCGATGGCGACCGTCTCGTCCCCCTGAACCAGGCGGTACGTGAGCAGCTGGTCTGGACGGGTCTCGAACTCGAGGTGCTCGAACGAATCCACGTTCAGGCAGATCGAGAGCGGGGTGAAGAACGTCGACGTCTCCGGCTCATTCGCCACGATCCGCTCCACCCAGCCCAGCCCATGCTGAACCAGCTCGTGGCCACGGTAGTACCGATAGGCGACGGTTTGTTTTTCAAGGGGTCGGAGAACGTTGAGCAGGTCGGTCCGGCTGGAGACGATTCCGCGGTTCACGAAGAACTTCGCAGGCGGCACAGACGACACCACTCCTCCTGGGGCAGCGGGGGTGACGATTGGGGATGCCGGTAGCGGACCGGTGGATCGTACCGCAGCCGCGCAGGCGGGGACAAGGGCGCCGCCGATTCCATGCGTCGAAACCTGGGGTCAAGGTTCCGGAGCGCTATCATCGGGTCATGCTGCTCGCGCTCGACATCGGCAACACCAACGTCACAATGGGCCTGGTCCACGGAGAGGCGATCATGGCCGCCCGACGGGTGGCTACACGAGCCGCCAGCACGCCCGACGAGCTCGAGGTCCTTGTTGACAGCCTGCTCCGCCTCGACGGGGCCTCGCTCGCCGACGTCACCGGCATCTCCGTGGCCTCGGTCGTGCCCACGTTGACCGGAGTGGCCACGGCCATGGCCGAGCGCCGCGGAGTGCCGCTCCTGGTGGCCGGGCCAGGCAACGTGCCGATGCCGATTCGAGTACAGCGCCCCACCGAGGTCGGCGCGGACAGGCTCGTCAATAGTCTGGCTGTGGCGCGCCTGTACGGCACTCCCGCCATCGTCGTTGACTTCGGCACGGCCACAACCTTCGACTGCGTCTCCCGCGACGGTGCCTACGTCGGCGGGGCCATCACGCCCGGCCTCGACCTGGGTCTCGAGGCGCTCGCCTCCCGGACCGCTCGCCTGCCCCGTATTGAGATGAAGGAGCCCGAGAAGGCCATCGGTACGGACACGATTTCGGCGATGCAATCGGGCGTCTTCATCGGCTACCGGGCCCTGACCATGGGACTGCTGGAGAGGATCAGGGCCGAACTTGGCCACAATGAGAAGGTCGACCCCGCGACCATCCAGGTAGTCTTGACCGGTGGCCTCTCGGCCGCGCTCTGGGCCCGAACCCTGCCCGGCGTCGACGCAATCGACCCGGAGCTGACGCTCAAGGGCCTGGCCATACTCTGGGCCCTGGCCAGCGGCGAGCCGGTCGTTCCGGGCGACGCGACCGTCGGCTGGACCGGCAGCGCCGCCGGATCGATCCACATCATTTCGGAGCACGATCGATGAGGGAGCCGGCGAAGCGTTTGGAGAACCGCCGGATCGCGCTCGGCATCACCGGATCGATCGCGGCGTACAAGTCAGTCGAACTGATGCGCCTGCTCCAGAAGGAAGGCGCGGACGTTCGGGTGCTGATGACGCCGTCAGCGGTCGAGTTCGTGGGCACGCTCACCCTCGAGACGTTGAGCGGCCACCCGGTGGACACGGACGTGCTGTCGCTCGGGGTCGACGGGCGGATCGGCCATATAGCTGCGGCTAACGACGTCGAGGCGATCGTCGTGGCCCCGGCCACGGCGCACTGGCTCGGGGCTATGGCCGGCGGCCTCGCAAGCGACGCCGTGACGGCCGCCTGTCTGGCCACATCTGTGCCAGTGGTTGTCGCCCCGGCCATGGACGGCGGTATGTACGGGCATCCGGCCACGCAGGCCAACGTTGCCCGTCTCCGCGAATTCGGCTACCGCCTGGTCGAACCGGAGTCGGGCGTGCTCGCTTCCGGTATGGTCGGCCGGGGACGGCTCGCGGCTCTGGAACGCATCGTCGATGCCACCGTGGAAGCGCTGAGCGGCCGACCCGGAGCCACGCCGGCAGACCGGCCCCCTGCCGCTGCCGAACTCGCGCCCGCGGCCGTCGAGTTCGCGGCCGCCGTGGAGCCCGCGCCGAATCGAGGCGACCTCGCCGGTTTCCACGTCGTGGTCACCGCCGGTGGCACGGCCGAACCGATCGACCCAGTCCGCTTCGTCGGCAATCGATCGACGGGTAAGATGGGGATCGCCATAGCCGAGAACGCCCTGGATCGTGGCGCGGCCGTGACGGTGGTCCTGGGCCACGTTTCAGTGGAGCCGCCCGCCCGCGCCCACGTTGTTCGGGCGGAGACTGCCGCCGAGATGCAGGCTGCTCTGCGGGCCCTCACACCAGCCGAGGGGCCGCGTTTTGATGTTCTGGTCATGGCCGCGGCGGTGGCCGATTTCCGGCCGCGGTCTCCGTCGGCCACGAAGATCGGCCGGTTCATGGGCCTGACCCTCGAGATGGACGCCACCCCAGATCTGCTGGCCGAAACGGCCGAACGCGTGAGGACAGGCGTTCGGGCCTCCGGCGCCCGCCGACCCATCCTCGTCGGCTTCGCGGCCGAGACGGGCTCGTTCGATCGAGTCTCGGAGAAACTCCGCGCCAAGGGTGTCGACATGTTGGTGGCCAACGACGTAGCGGAGCCCGGCTCCGGTTTCGGCACGGACACAAACAGGGTCACGATCTACGCGATCGACGCGCCGCCCGAGGAGTTGCCGGTCCTGTCCAAGCGTGAGGTTGCCAAGCTGCTCCTCGATCGCGTTTTCGTTCGTCTGGCCGTCGCGGACGGTGGCACTCCGGGCGGAGGAGCCCCGGCCGCGAAGACAACCACGAGGGGTGACTCGGCCGGCGGACAAACGGCGGCAGCTGAAGCGGCCGAACGAGCGGAACTCGGTCGGTGAGCCAGACGCCATCGCCGCAGCAGGCGGCGCGGTTGACGATCGCTTCCATTGCCCGCCTCTACGCCGGAGGCGAGCGAATCGCCATGCTGACCGCCTACGACTACCCCACGGCCCGCATCCTGGATGAGGCGGGCATCCCGATGCTGCTCGTCGGCGACTCGCTGGGCCAGGTAATGCTCGGCTACGACAGCACCGTCCGGGTGACGATGACCGAGATGCTGCACCACACCAAGGCCGTGGTTCGGGGAACCCAAAGGGCCCTCGTGGTGGCCGACATGCCGTTCCTCTCCTACGGCGTGACCCCGGAGGCGAGCCTGGAGAACGCGGGGATCCTGATGCGCGAGGGCGGCGCCGGAGCGGTCAAGCTCGAGGGCGGCGAACGAAGCGCCCGCACGATCGAGACGATCGTCCGAGCCGGCATTCCGGTCATGGGCCACATCGGCCTGACGCCACAGTCGATTCATCAGCTGGGTGGGCATCGCGTCCAGGGCAAGACGCGCGAAGCCGGGCGCCAGCTCCTCGCCGACGCCCTGGCGGTCCAGGGGGCCGGGGCCTTCGCGATGGTCCTGGAACTGGTGCCAGAAGGATTGGGGGTGGCCATCACCGAGCGGCTTCACATACCCACGATCGGGATCGGCGCCGGGGCGGGCTGCTCGGGCCAGGTCCAGGTTGTGACGGACCTCCTCGGATTGAGCGCGGATTTCACGCCCAGGCACGCCCGTCACTACACCGAGCTGCATTCGATCATCAAGTCTGCTGCCGAGGCCTACCGGGCCGACGTGATCGCCGGAACCTTCCCCGGGCCGGCCGAGAGCACCCGGCTGGACGACGGCATGCTCGACCAGATTCTGGGCCGGACCCCGCTCGACCGGCCGGAGATGGTCGAGTCCAGTCGCGGCATCCCGCTCGACCGGGATCTCTAGGGCCGTGGCGGGCCCGGCGCTTCTCCGAGTCGTCCGGACGCGGGCGGATCTGCGCGCCGCGCTCACCGGCGCCGCCCGGCCGATCGGCCTGGTACCAACGATGGGCGCCCTGCATGCGGGCCACACTTCATTGATCAGGCGCGCCCGAGCGGAGAACGCGACGGTTCTTGTCACGATTTTCGTCAACCCCCGCCAGTTCAACGAGGCCGCCGACTTCGAGCAGTACCCGCGGGACGAAGCCGCCGACCTGGCCGCGTGCGGCGCTGCCGGCACCGACCTGGTTTTCGTGCCACCGGTCGGGGAGGTCTATCCGGCCGGCTTCCAGACTGCTGTCCGCGTCGGTGCGCTGACGGAGCCGCTCGAAGGCGAAGCGCGGCCGGGCCATTTCGAGGGCGTGACAACGGTCGTCGCGATTCTTCTCGGGCTGGCCGGTGCCGAGCGTGCCTACTTCGGCCAGAAAGACGCGCAGCAGCTGCTCGTGGTTCGGCGCATGGCCCTCGACCTGGGGATGGACACGGAGATCGTCGCCTGCCCGATCGTGCGCGAGCCAGACGGCCTGGCCCTGAGCTCGCGCAACGTGCGGCTCACTTTCGAGGAGCGGGCGGCGGCCCCGGTTCTCCGACGCGCCCTGCTGGCTGCCCGAAAACGCTACGAGGCCGGCGAACGGGACGGAGAAGCACTTCGAGCAACGATGCGCGACGTCCTCTCTTCGGAGCCGCTGGCGGCGCCCGAGTACGTGAGCTGTGCCAACCCGGACACCCTTCGGGAGCTGGCCACCGTGGACGGCCCTGCGCTGCTCTCCATGGCCGTTCGCTTCGATGCCGTCCGCCTCATCGACAACGAGCCGCTGCCCTAGCGAGTTCGGCGCCACGGTTCGGAGGAACGGCCACGGCCCGTGGAACCGCGGCTGCCGCCCCGGCGTCTGCGTCTCGAAAGCCGACTTCTCGGCAACGACGCAACCCGGAGGCCCGAAACGTGGCCGACAACGACATCGACGAGACCGACGCCAATCTCGAACCCGAGAAAGCGGCTGATCCGCCCGCCGACGCGCACCGCTCTGTCGGCCGTGTCGTCCTGGCCCGACTCGGCGGCCGTGGCCGGCTGGCGGGGATTCTGGCCCTCGCCGCGATCGCGGCCCTCATCGGCGGCGCCTATGTTGTTGGCGGCCCATCCACCTCCAGCACCCAAACGGACGCTCTGCGAGCTTCGCTGGCCGACAAACAGCTTGCAGCCGCGACCGCCGGACCCGCCGCCCTCAGCGTCGGCGGAAACGGATCGGGCGCGTCCGCCGGCGTTCCAAGCGCCTCCAGCGCCCCCCCGCGGTCGACGGCCAGAGTCAGCTGCTCGCCTCGATCGACGCTGCTCAAATCGTCAAGACCGGTCAACTCAGCCTCGAGGTCAACGACATCGAGGGCGCGCTCAGCCAGGCCCAGGCGACAGTCGTTGGCCTCGGTGGATACGTCGATCAGTCGAATCGGTCCGGCACCGGCACCGACGCCACCGCGTCGATCACCTATCGGGTGCCGGCCGACGAGTGGGACGATGCGCTAACTGCCCTCCGCAAGATCGGGGCCAGGGTCCTGTCCGAGCAGACCGGCACCAGCGACGTCACCTCCCAGGTCATCGACCTCAACGCTCGGATCACCAACCTGAAGACGACCGAGGCAGCCCTGCAGTCGATCATGGCGCGGACCACCGCCATCGCCGACGTCATCGCCGTCGAGAGCCAGCTCAGCGATACCCAGGGCCAGATCGAGGAGCTGACCGCCGAGCGAGACCACCTCACGAATCAAGCGGCCATGAGCACGCTCACGGTTACGTTCCAGCTGCCGGCCGCGACGGTGACGGCACAGGCGACCCAGGATTGGACTCTCGGCAGCCAGATCGACCAGGCAGGTGCCGCGCTCGTGCGCATCGGTCAGGGACTGGCCACGGTCGCGGTGTGGGTCCTCGTCGTTGTCTTGCCGCTCTCCTTCGGCGCCCTGGTCCTGTTCGGGATCCTCTGGGTAGCGCGACGTCTCCTCGGGCGAAGGCGCCGCCGGAACGCGGCCGCCGGAGCATGAACGCTCGACGGCGATGAAGATGGCGGCAGCCGCAATGCTCGTCGCCGGCGCCGTCGTCGTCCGGGCTGGTCGGGGCAGCGGTTCGCGGCTCTATTGGCGGACCGGCTCGCCCCGCGTATGGGCAATCGAACGGACACTCTGGCCGGCACCGACCCCGTATCGCATTCACGTCGACGGCTGGCACCGTCAGGCAGAGAGCGGCCGGGCCGAACGAGGCCGGCCGCCCGCGCGACCGAGGGGGATCAGCCCCTCGGCGGCGTCCTATTCCCTCGTTGCCGTCTTTCGTTCCACCAGCTGGACCGCGTCGCGCAGTCGACCGAGCGTCTCCGCGTCCACCGTCTCCGTGCCCAGGTAGGGGCCAAGCCGCTCCAGGATGTCGACGACGAGTCCAAGGAAGACTCCGGCATCGGCCAGGAAGAACTGCGGCTCGTTGTTGTACCGGACCAGCGTCAGCCGGCCTTGCAGGACCTGGCGCTCGTCGGCGTGGGCTATCTGGGTCGAGAAGTTATGGCCCTGGATGCCATCGGGGTTGTTCAGGTAGTTGAGGGCGTTGTCGATGGCCAGCCCGAAGCGAGCTCTCCAGGCGATCATCCGTTCCTGGACCTCGGGCGGAATTCGCACCTCGGCCGTTTCGTCAAAGACTTCCGGCGTCACGGTCAGGAGACCCACGAGGGTGGCACCGGCCCGAGCGCCGAGCATCACCTGGAGCGACCGCTCGAGTGTGAACACCTCGGAGTCGAATCGAGGGCTCGTGATGACGTCGGTCAGCAGGTCCTCGACGTTGTCCAGGACACCCGGCTCGGCCAGGGCGTTGGCCAGGTGGAGGGTTTCTTCCTTGAACAGGAACTTCTCTTCGTGGTCGAGCATTGATGCTCCTAATCCCGAGCGGCTCCGGGTCCGTGACGCCAGACAGTCGGGCGGCGGGCGGCAGACTTCAGCCGTGGGATCGTAGCACCGGCGAACGCCTCGGGGCGGTCGTGCGCCGCCACGGCCGGGCGATGCTTGAGAAAGGGAAACGGCCCCGACGCGAGGGGGTGCGCCGGGGCCGCAAAGGAACTGGCTGGGAGATCGATCTACGGGTATAGACCGCGGACCGACGTGGCATCGGCAACACGCTGCACGGCGAGCATGTACGCCGCCGTGCGCATGTTGACCTTCTCCTTGAGACTCATCTCCAGCGTGCTCGCGAAGGCCTTGTCCATGATGGTCCGCAGCTTTGCGTTGACCTGGTCGATGGTCCAGAAGTCGCGGTCGAGGTCCTGGACCCACTCGAAGTAGCTGACCGTGACGCCGCCGGCATTGCAGAGGATGTCGGGGATCACGAACCTGCCGTTCTTGTAGAGGATCGCGTCCGCCTCAGGAGTGGTCGGGCCGTTGGCGGCCTCGCCGATCAAGCGAGCCTTGATCCGGCCGGCATTCTCGGCCGTGATCTGGTTCTCGAGAGCGGCGGGGATGAGGACGTCGCAATCCAGCTCGAGGAGCTGTTCGTTTGTGATGTCCTTGGTGCCCGGGAAGCCGCGGACCGAGCGGTGTTCCTGCTTCCAGGCGAGGACCGCATTCGGGTCGAATCCTTCCGGCCGGTAGATCCCGCCGGTCGAGTCGCTCACGGCGATGATCTTCGAGCCCTGGGCATGCAACAGTTGAGCGGCGATGGCGCCGGCATTGCCGAAGCCCTGGACCGCGACGCGGCACTTCGGCAATTCCATGTCGAGATGGTGAGCGGCCGCCTCGAGCGTGTAGACCGCGCCCTGGGCCGTAGCTTCGTTACGACCCTCGGAGCCACCGAGCGGTATCGGCTTCCCCGTGACGACGGCCGGGACGGTATACCCGACGTGCATCGAGTAGGTGTCCATGATCCAGGCCATGGTCTGGGAGTTGGTGTTGACGTCGGGGGCTGGAATGTCCTTCTCCGGGCCGATGATGATGCTGATCTCGGTCGCGAAGCGCCGGGTCAGGCCCTCGATCTCGCGCTGACTCAGCTTCTTGGGGTTGACGATGACGCCGCCCTTGCCCCCGCCGTACGGGATGCCAACGACTGCGCACTTCCAGGTCATCCACATGGCCAGGGCCTTGACCTCGTCGAGGCTCACGTCCTGGTGGTACCGGATGCCGCCCTTGGCCGGGCCGCGGCTGAGGTTGTGCTGGACTCGATAGCCCGTGAAGACCTGAACCGAGCCATCGTCCATCTTCACAGGGAAGTGGACGGTGAGCTCGCGTCTGGGCTCGCGCAGGATTTTGCGAAGTCCCGGTGAGAGATTGAGATGCTCGGCAGCCAGATCGAACTGCTGCTGGGCGACATCCCATGCGTTGATCGCAGGAGCGATCTTCTGCTCGGTCGCCATCGGCCGGATACCCTCCAGAGCCAAAACCGTCGAGCGAGAGGCGATTGGCCCTGCCGGCTCGACTATGCCGGCGAGCGGCGCCCGCCCCCTCGACGATCCCGACAATGTCGCGGCGGCCTTCCGATTGATCCCGGAAAGCGGCACCACAGGTTCCACTTGGGTCGGAGTATAGTCGTCCCGCCAATGAATGGGGACTTACCGATGTCATCGGCACCTGGGCTGTATGGCCTAACGTTCCGAGACCTCGACTGCAGATTCGCCGAACGAATCGATAGTCCAAATGACGGCTGGCCTTCATAGCTCGATCAAACTTCTCGAACCATGATGCCGCCGTAGGCGCCCGGCCCGACGTGGGCCCCTATGACCGGCCCGACGATCTGGGCGGTGACAACCTTCGGGGCCGGCTCGGGCATTCGAGCGAGCAGGGCCCGGCGGAACGCATCGATATCCGCGGGCGGCGAATAGAGCAGGTGTAGCTCCGCGACCGGCTCCGCCGCCATGAGCTCGAGGAGGCGCTCAGTGGCCTTTGAGCGGGTTCGGGGCTGGTCGGCGACGACCACCAGGCCCTCCTTCACGGTGATGATCGGCTTGATCGAGAGCAGCCCGCCGATGGCAGCCTTAGCGTGGCTGATGCGGCCGCCCTTGCGCAGATACTCGAGCGTGTCCAGCCCCAGGTACAGGCCCACGCTCGCTCTCAGCGTGGCCAGCCGTCGGCAGATCTCCTCGGCGCCGGTTCCTGAAGCCGCCAAGGCGGCGCCGCGCAGGGCAAGAGTGCCGAGAGCCATCGAGGCCAACCTGGAGTCCACGATGAAGATCAGCCGGCCCGGCAGCATCTCGCGCGCCATCCGGGCGTGCTTGACCGTCGCCGAAAGAGCCTCGGACAAGCAGACGCAGACGATGGCCTCGTGCCCACCCGCAAAGGCCTCTTCGAATGCCTGCCTGAAAAGGCCGACGCTCGGTGCGGCGGTGTGGGCAAATGGGCTGTCGGCGGCGCGGAGCTTCTGCCAGAACGCCTCCGGCGCAAGCTCGTCCGGAGACAGATAGCTCTGTTCACCGAACGAGACCGACAGTGGAACCTGCCGAATACCGGCCTCGAGGAGCTGCGACGGGGTCAGATCGGAGCCCGAATCGGCGACGATGGCGACGGTCATGGCTCGTCCTCGACTCCTGGCGGAGCTGGCATCGGTGGCCTCCCTGGGGCCACCGAAATGGTATTTCGGATGGACTCTCCAAGCGATGGCGGCACGCCACCATGGCCCGTCCCCGCAAGGATTCCGCCCTCGTGCGCCCGAAGGTTCAGCAAGGCCGCCAGGCCGACGACGAGCAGGCCGCCGGTCGCTACGAGCAGCCCGTCGATGCCCTTCCAGGAGGCCGCGACGCCGCCGATGGCCGCTCCGATAACCTGGCCCACGCCGAGGAAGACCGAATAGAGGCCCATTATCGCGCTGCGGTCCTCCTCGAAACCTTCACTGACATCGGCCAGGAGTCCTAGGGCAGCCGGCGTGGCACCCGATAGTACGAACAGGGCGATCACGGCCACACCCCCCAGGGCGAAGAGCAGCGTCGTAGACGTGCCGCCGAGATGGTTGATGGCCAGAATGTCGAAGCTCATCACGACGAACGCGCAGACGCCCACGAGCAGCATGGTGGTCCGCCGGAAACGGGCGTAGACCGTGCCCCAGAAGAGCAGGCCGGCTCCGAAGATCACAGCCAGGACGGCCTCACCGAAACCGATGGTCTTGGCCGAGACGCCCTGCATCAGGAACTGGCTCGGATCGTGGATGTTGCCTCTCAGCAGGAGCGGGGCGTGCAGGGCCCACAATCCGAGGATGGCGTTGACGGCCAGCCACGTCGGCGCGAATAGGAGAACCTTGCGACTGGTGGCGATCCTCCAGAGGCGCGCCATATCGACGCGCTGCCGCGCCGCGGCCGCCGGCCCGGAAATATCGGCCTGGCGATCCCGCCGGACTTCATGAACGCCGTACGCGTACAGGCATAGGGCCACGGCGTAGAGGCCGCAGTTGAGGAAGAACGCCCGCCGCCCGAGCGCGTCCCACAGGACGGCGCCGAGGGCCGGGCCAATGGCGAGCATCCCGCCCAGCGAAACGAACTCGAAGAGCGAGACCACTCGACCGCGAAGCACCTCGTCGTCGGCGGTCTCGGCGGCGATGAAGCCGAGGGTCGAGGGAATGGACGCGGCTGTGGAACTGCCCTCGAGCAGGCGCGTCACGAACAGCACGGGCAGGTGCGTGGTAAGGCCTGTCATGAAGACGGCGACGCCGCCGAAAACCGGGCCGAGCAGCATGATCACCTTGCGACCGTAGCGGTCGGCCAGCACGCCGAAGACGATCGCCCCGGCCAGCTCGGTGGTGTAGAACCCGCCGGTGAGGAGTGAGATTTCTCCCGGCCCGGTCCCGCGATGGCGGGTCATCTCATCGACCAGGAACACGAGCATGATGCCGGTGACGGCCGTGCTTACACGCAGCACGAACGTGGCAAGCAGCATCGAGACGATCGAGCGATTCATTGGGCCATAGCCTAGCGGTTGCGACCCATCGGCCACGCCCGTCAAAAGCACCACGGCGGCGGCGCATTATCACCATCGAGCACGAATTCGTGGGGAGATGTGGGAGCCGGGCGGGAGCGCAGTCGGTCCTTTTGGACCGAGCTGAGGCGGGGTCTATACTCGGGCCGCCGGTGGCTCGCCGCGCTCACACCGCCC
>DASWZK010000164.1:0-8103 GCA_036404515.1 Candidatus Limnocylindrales bacterium | reverse complement strand
AGGCCGCGAAGGTGATGGAGGAGCGCCGAGTCCACCGCCTCGTCGTAACAAACGGTGCGGCCAACCCGATCGGCATCATCTCGACCAGCGACCTCCTACGGTCGTGGTTGGGGTAGCCCGATAGCTGAGCGAGCGATGACCCAGATACTTACTTCTGCCCAGATCGAGAAGCTCGGGCCCGGCCCCGGGTTGATCTCACCCCAGACCTTCGACGTCGCCGAGTACATCGAGGACTTCAACGAGTCCGTCATCAATGCCTATCGGCGCGGTGTGGCCGACGTCGAGCTTCCGGCAGACGCTGGCGTCGCCCGAAGTCTCATCGCCCCGGCCACCGCAGGCGTTCGCGATTTCAGCACCCTGTCGCCGATGATCCCGGCCCTCATCGCCGAGAAGTGCGTCGGTTGCATGGCCTGTGTCAGCGCCTGCCCCGACAGCGCAATCGTGGCGACGGCTCAGCCAAAGGGCTCGCTGGCCAGGGCGATCGACGCGTTCGCCGCGAAGCAGTCGGACCCGACGCTGGCCGCGCAGACCGCCAGATCTCACTTCGTCCACACCACGAAGTACGCCGACGTCCCTGCCAAGCGGGGCATCGAGCCGGCCGACTTTGGAATCTTCATCGACCCATACCACTGCAAGGGCTGTGCCGAGTGCGTGGAGGTGTGCGCGGCGCTGGGCCACGACGCTCTCGTCATGGCGGAGAAGTGTGACGCGGAGCCCAGCGGCGAATGCACGCTCGATCGCTACCGCCGCGACGTCGGCTTCTTCAGGTCGCTGCCCACTACGCCGGTCGAGTACCGCAATGAGAAGGCCCTCGCCGACATCATGCTCGGTGAGCACGCCTTTGGCTTCGTCGGCGGCGCGGGCTCGTGCTCGGGCTGCGGCGAAGGCACGGTCGTCCGCATGGTCACCGCGGCCACGCTCCAGGTCCACGGACCGCAGAGCATGGGCATCGTTGCCGAGACCGGCTGCAACACCGTCTTCGGCAGCACATACCCGTTCAACCCGTTCACCGTTCCCTGGACCAACTCGCTCTTCGAGAACGGCCCGGCCGACGCGCTCGGCATTCGTCTGCGCTGGGACCAGGCCGGCCACGCTGATCGACGGCTGTGGGTCTTCGGCGGCGACGGCGCCATGTATGACATCGGCTTCCAGTCGCTGTCCCGCCTGGTCGCCTCGGGAATGGACATCAAGGTCCTGGTCCTCGACACCGGCGTGTACTCGAACACCGGCGGCCAGACTTCCACAGCCTCATTCACCGCCCAGGTCTCCAAGCTCTCCGCATACGGCAAGTCCGAGCACGGCAAGCAGGAGAAGCGTAAGGAGCTGGGCCGGATCCTGGTCGCCCACGGCGACGCTTACGTGGCCCAGGTCGCGGCCTGCAACATCAACCACCTGTACAGGGCCGTGATGGATGCGAACGCCTATCCAGGTCCGGCCGTCCTCATCGCCTACACTCCCTGCATGCCGGAGCACGGCATCGCGGACGACGCGGCCAACCGGCAGGCCAAGCTGGCCGTTGACTCGCGGGCCTTCCCGCTCTTCACATACGACCCGCGCCGCGGCGACTCGATGGTCGAGCGCCTCTCGCTCCAGGGCAATCCGGCGGTCAAGGAGGACTGGTCGAAGAACCCGGATGGGACGACCTTCGACTTCATCTCCTTCGCCCGAACGGAAGGCCGCTTCGGCCAGCATTTCGACAAGGAGGGCAAACCCTCCCACGAATTGCTGGCCTCTCAGGAGGACCGCCTCCACGACTGGCGTCTGCTCCAGGAGATGGCCGGCATCCGCTAGCCGCGAAGGGCTTCGTCCTCACGCGCCGCCACTAACGAACCGGGGCTCCGATGGGGCCCCGGTTTCGATTCTTTGGCATATCCGAAGGGCGATCCGAGGGCTACGCGGCGACTCCTACCCGACCGGCTTCCATGCCGGCCGCGAAGACCGCCAGATCCGCCTCGACGATTTCCGGCCGCTTCTTGCCGGCCATCTCGCCCAGGGCGGCCCGGACAGACTCGGGCGTGACCCACCCCAGTCGTGCCACCAGGGCGCCGAGGGCGATGATGCTCACCAGCTTGTCGTCGCCGCCTTTTGCAGCCAGCTCGGTGCAGGCCAGGCGCATCTCATCGATATCGGGGCGACCGCCCTTCTCGTCGCCCAGTAGCGAGGTGTTCATCACCAGCAGGCCATCGCGGGCGACACGGGGCGCGAACTTGCGCAGCGACGGCAGGTTCATGACGACCGCCGCATCGAACGCGTCCACGACCGGCGACCCGATCGGGGCGTCGCTGACGATGACTGTGCACGAGGCCGTGCCGCCGCGCATCTCGGGACCGTACGAGGGGATCCAGAACGTCTCCAGGCCGTCCTTGATTGCGGCCCTGGCCAGAACCTGGCCAGTGAACAGGAGGCCCTGCCCTCCGAACCCGGCGAAGACTACGGAGTGTTCCATCTCAGGCCTCCGACTGTCGGGCCGCGTCGGTCCGGCCGACCGAACCGACCGAGGTCGACCCAGCCGCGCCGACGGCCCCGCGATCAACTATGACACCCAGCGGATAAGCCTCCACGACGGGCCCCTTGAGGTGTTCGAGGGATTCCTGCGGCGTCATACCCCAACCGACCGGGCAGTTGGAAAGCGCTTCGACGATAGCGAAGCCACCGCCGGAGATCTGAACCTGGCAGGCTCGCTTGATCATTGCCTTCAATTTGCCGATGCCAGGGACGTCGGCAACGGTCCCACGGGCGGCGTAGGCGACGCCGGGGAGTTGGGCAAGCATCTCCGTTATGCGGATCGGGAAGCCCATCAGCGCGGCATCTCGGCCGTTCGGTGAGGAGGTCGTCTTCTGGCCGAGGAGCGTGGTCGGTGCCATCTGGCCGCCGGTCATGCCGTAGATGCCGTTGTTGACGAATATCGCGGTGATCCGCTCGCCGCGGGCAGCGGCGTGGACGATCTCCGCGGTCCCGATTGCCGCCAGGTCGCCGTCGCCCTGATAGGTCAGCACGAACGCCTCGGGACGCACTCGACGGATTCCCGTGGCCACGGCCGGGGCGCGGCCATGTGGCGCCTCGACGAAATCGACGTTGAGGTAGTCGTAGGCGAACACGGCGCAACCGACCGGTGCCACCGCGATGGTGTGGGCCGGCAGATCGAGCTCGGTCATGACCTCCGCCAGCAGCCGGTGCACGATGCCGTGGCCGCAGCCGGGGCAGTAGTGGGTCGAGCGGTCGATCAGGACGTCGGGCTTGTGGTAGATAAGGCGTGGAGCGGCGGCTCCGGTTGATTCCCGGCTCGGCGTTTGGAGCGTCATCGTCGACCTCCACGTTGCGCCCCTGCAGGCGCGCTGACATCGACGTGCCTACCGTTGTGCCCGTGGCCTGAAGTCAGCGCCCCGCGGTCATCAGGGTCGTCCGGGTGCTCGGCCGCCCGCGTCCGGCCGACCTTCGCGCGCAGAGCCTTGAGAGCGCCCAGCACTTCATCAGGCGTTGGCACCATGCCGCCCATTCGACCGTGGAAAGCAACCGGGCAGCGGCCTTCGACCGCCAGTCTGACGTCCTCGACCATCTGGCCGGACGACAGTTCAACCGTCAGGATGCCGTGAAGGTGCCGGCTGAGTCGGGCCAGCTCACGCTCGGGGAACGGCCACAGCGTAATCGGCCTGAACAGGCCGACCTTGATGCCCTTCTCGCGAGCCCTGGCAATGGCGGTGCGAGCGACGCGGGCCGCGGTGCCGTAGGCGACGATTGCGAACTCGGCATCCTCGAGCTGCCAGGCTTCGGAGCGAACCTCGTGACGAGCGATGTCTCGGTACTTGTGCTGGAGAGCCAGGTTCCGTTTCTCCAGCAGCTCGGGCTGTAGGTCGATCGAGTTTACGATCCGAGCGGGCCGACCGGCCGCGCCGGTGAGAGCCCAGTCGAAGGCTTGCCGTTCCGGCGTCCGAAAGCGCAGCTCGACGGGCTCCATCGCCTGGCCCAGGATCCCGTCGGCGACGAGCATCACCGGCGTTCGATACCGCTCCGCGAGTTCGAAGGCGGTGGCCATCAGCTCCATCGCCTCGCCGATCGAGGCGGGGGCGAGGACCGGCACGTGGTAGTCGCCGTGACCGTGGCCCTTGGTGGCCTGGAAGTAGTCGCTCTGCGACGGGCCGATGCCGCCGAGGCCCGGGCCCGCTCGCATGATGTTGACGAGCACCATCGGCGTTCCCGAGGCGGCCATGTAGCTCATTCCCTCGGCCATCAGGCTGATGCCCGGGCTCGACGACGAGACCATGACCCGGGCTCCTGTGGCAGCCGCGCCGAGGGCCATGTTGATGGCGCCGAGCTCGCTCTCGGCCTGGACGAAAACGCGGCCCAGCTCGAGCATCCGGCGGGCCATCCATTCGAGCAACTCGGCCTGCGGGGTGATGGGGTAGCCGAAGTAGGCGTCGCAACCGGCCTGGATGGCAGCCTCGGCGATCGCCTCGTTGCCTTTCATGAGGACTCGGGCGCGACGGTTCGCCTCGGCCTCGGCGTCGGTCAGCGGCTGAAAGATGCCGGCATCGCGGCCGCCCGTCATCGCTTCCGCTCCTCTCGCGAGGCCCCGCGCGGGGCGACCCAGATGGTGAAGACGGCGTCGGGGCAGATGCGGGCGCAGAAGGCGCAGCTCGTGCAGCCCGCGGCGTCCGTCAGCTCGATGGGATGGTAGCCGAGGACGTTGACGCGGCTATGGTCGAGCGCGAGGACGCCCTTAGGGCAGGCGGCGATGCACAGTTCGCAGCCCTTGCAGTGCTCCTCGGCGATGACAAGAGGCGTCCACGGCACCGGTGGCCGGACAGCCATGGCAATTGGACTGATCGCCATTCGCTCTTCGCTTTCGAATGCGGAGCCCGCCGTTGAACAAGCCGCCGACCTCACGGTCTGTGGCGGTCCCGCGCACGGGACTTGTTACCCTTAGCCTCCCGCCCGGCGTAACCTCGGGCAAGGGCCGAACGACACATATGCCACGGGGGTAGTACTAGATCCCGCCTGGCCCGAAACGGAACCGAGCGGGTGGTGTTGGACAGCCGTCTGCCAGACCAGCCGGCCAACCCAGGTGGCACGGCTGTGCACTCGAAGCGGCCGGGGCAACTCATGAGCGAATTCCGATGCAACGACGGGTGGGGTTGCCCACGTCTGGCGCATGAGGCTCCAGTTGCGCACCGTCGGCGTCCGACTGCGGCCTCGCCGGCAAGATGCGCCGACAGAAGTCACGCTGATGGCATACTGGGATCGGGGTAGGGCAGTCCCGATGGACCCTGGTCCCGAGCCACGGCGAGACCGCACCCAGAGGACCTCGATGGACGACCAGGGGCAATCAGGCGGCCCCGAAACCTTTACCAGGGCACCGGCGGTTGCGTTCGATCCGGACGCCGCGCTTCCTGAACCCGTCCGTGCCCATTCCCCGGGCGAGGAACCGCCGGTCGGCCTCCGGCTGGGTGACCTGGGGCCCGGCGGACAGTCCCAGCCCAACATCCGCCCGGCGTTGCTCGGCGAGCCGTTCGACGACCCGGTCGCTCCAGGGAGCCTTCGGTGCATCGCCTGCGCCCACCGCTGCGTCCTTCGGGCGGGCCGGATCGGTATCTGCGGCGTCCGCCAGAATCGCGGCGGCCGGCTCTACACCCTCGTCTACGGACAGGTGGTGGCCGCCAGGGCCGAGCCGATCGAGAAGAAGCCCTTCTACCACTTCCTGCCGGGCAGCTACGCCTATTCGGTTGCAACACAAGGCTGCAACTTCCACTGCGCCTTCTGCCAGAACTGGGAGATGTCGCAGGCGCACCGCGAGGGCCTCGTGCCCGAGAGCCGCAACGTCACGCCCGACGAGGTCATCGAAGAGGCGGTGGCCGCGGGCGTTCGGAGCGTCGCTTACACATACGTGGAGCCGACGGTCTTCATCGAATTCGCGCTCGACACGATGGTTCGGGCGCGCGCAGCCGGGCTGCGCAATGTCTTCGTGACGAACGGCTACGAGACGCCCGAGGCGATCGAGCTGGTGGCGCCGCATCTCGATGCCGCCAACGTAGATTTGAAGGCGGCCAACGACAGCTTCTACCGCCGAGTTTGCGGCGCCCGATGGGAGCCGGTGCGCGAGTCGGTCGTGGAGTTGCACAGGCGTGCCATCTGGGTCGAACTCACCACCCTGATCATTCCGGGTCTGAACGACGACCTCCACGAGTTGCGAGCCATGGCCGAGTGGATCGCCACGGCAGTGGGGCCCGAGACTCCATGGCACCTGACGCGCTTCCAGCCGGCCTACCGGCTGGCGAGCCTTCCGCCGACGCCGGCGGTCACGCTCGTGGATGCGGCCGCGGTCGCGCGCGAGGTCGGTTTGCGCCACGTCTACATCGGCAACGCCCCGGAAGTCGAGGCTGCCGAAACCTGCTGCGCCCGGTGCGGCGAGCGGCTGATTTCGCGCGCCGACTTCGCGGTGACGGAGTGGCGTTTGGTCGAGGGCCGTTGCCCGCGCTGTGACCACGCTCTGGCGGGGGTCGGGCTGGAGGCGTCGCCGGTCGTCTAAGGTTGAATTCGGTGGTCTGAGGTCGAGTAGCGTTCGAGCGGAGCCCGCGCCGGCGAGGAATGCTCGGTCTCCGCATGATCCCACCCTCACGGACGGTGCCTAGTCGGGACCTTTTGGCCGCGGAGGCGGGCCGCTCGGCAGGCGGAAACTTCAGCGCCCTGGTGTGAGATGGGTGCGGTCATGCGGCAGTCGCGCCCATGGAGCACAGCAGGGGGCCGGAGATCGATCGGATGCACGAAGCAGGTCTGGCGCGAGGAGTGGCGAAGGCGCTGAGAGAGCGTAGCTTACGCCCTGGACAGGTCCGACTGGCGGTGGCCGGCGGCCACCACGACCCTGCAGTCTTCGAAACTGAGCTGCGCGCCCATCTGGCCGCCGAGATGCCAGAGGAGGAGGCCGCAATTGCGCGCATGGAGATCCGGCGTGTCGCCTTCGGCCACCTGTGCCCGGCGTGCGGAGTCGAGTTCGAGTCGGCCATGGTCGCGCCGGCGTGCCCCAACTGCGCCTCGGAGACGCTGGGGCAGATGAACGCCGAGATAATCGAGATCGAGCTGCTGGAGCCGGTCAGTTGAAGCCGGCCACTCCCGGCGAGCGTCTCGCCCGCGCCATCGAGGTGCGTGGCGTAGTCCAAGGCGTCGGCTTCCGGCCGTTCGTCTGGCGGCTCGCCGCGGAGCTCGGGCTCGACGGGGCCGTGATCAATCGAGCCGGCCAGGTCGACATCCAGATCGCCGGTTCGGCCGAGGCGCTCGACGCCTTCGCCGGGCGCCTTCGAATGGACGCACCTCCGCGGGCGCGGGTCGAGGAAGTCGTGGTGCGGCCGACGGACCGCGAGATCCCCATAGGTTCCGGGTTTGCGATCGAGGAAAGCGAAGCCGTGGCGTCGACGGAGCGGCTCTTCCCGCCCGACATCGCGACCTGCGAGGACTGCCTCCACGAACTCTTCGACCCGGCCGATCGACGGTATCGCTATCCGTTCACCAACTGCACGAACTGCGGACCGCGGGCCACGATCATCGACGAGCTGCCGTACGACCGCGCCCGGACGTCGATGCGGTCCTTCCCGCTGTGCGCCGCGTGTGAAGCCGAGTACCGCGACCCGGCGAACCGCCGCTTTCGCGCCGAGCCCGTTGCCTGCCCCGACTGCGGACCGCAGCTCTCGTATCGGCGGCCCGGGGATGCTGCCCCGGCGGCGCACCGGGAAGAGGCGCTGGCCGCTGCGCTGGCGGACCTGCGTGGCGGCCGCATCGTGGCCGTCAAGGGGCTCGGCGGCTACCACCTGGCTTGCGACGCCACGGATCCGGCCGTCGTGGCTCGACTTCGCGACCGCAAGCATCGCTGGGCCAAGCCGTTCGCGGTCATGGTTCGGGACGTGGCCGAGGCCCGCGCCCGGGCCGAGCTGACCCCCGAGGAGGAGGCTTTGCTCGTCTCGCCGGCGCGTCCGATCGTCCTGGTCAAGCGGCGCCGCGGTGCGCCACGCAACGGGGAGCCCCCACTCGCCGACGGTGTCGTGAATGCCCAGCCCGCCCGCGCCGCCGCCCTCAACCGCCGCGTCGGGGTCTTCCTGCCGTACACGCCGCTCCACC
>DASWZK010000163.1:0-14892 GCA_036404515.1 Candidatus Limnocylindrales bacterium | reverse complement strand
GGGCTCGTCGGCGAGTCCGGCTGCGGCAAGAGCACCGTCGGCCGCACGATCCTGCGGCTGTACCGCCCGACGGCCGGCCGGATCGTGTTCGACGGCCAGGACATCACGCGGGCCGAGGGCTCGACGTTGCGTGGCGTGCGGCGGCGGATGCAGATGATCTTCCAGGATCCCTACGCCAGCCTTAACCCGCGCATGACCGCTGCCGGGATCATCTCCGAGCCGCTCGAAATCCACGGCATAGGCACCGGGCGAGAGCGCCACGAGCAGGTCCGAGACCTGCTGGCAACGGTGGGTCTCGACCCCGACTACGGCGACCGCTATCCCCACGAGTTCAGCGGCGGGCAGCGCCAGCGCATCGGCGTAGCCCGAGCCCTGGCCCTCCATCCCGATCTGATCGTCGCCGACGAGCCGATCAGCGCCCTCGACGTCTCGATCCAGGCCCAGATCATCAACCTTTTGGAGAGGCTTCAGGGCGAGTTCGGCCTGACCTATCTCTTCATCGCCCACGATCTCTCGGTCGTGCGCCACATCAGCGACCGGATCGCAGTGATGTACCTGGGCAAGATCGCAGAGCTGGCCGGATCGCGCGACCTGTACGAGCGACCGCTTCATCCGTACTCCGTCGCTCTTCTCTCGGCGGTTCCAATCCCCGACCCGGCCGTGGAAGGGCGCCGCCGTCGGATCATCCTGACCGGTGACGTGCCCAGCCCGTCGAACCCGCCGTCGGGCTGCACCTTCCACACTCGCTGCTGGCTCCGCGAGCGCCTCGGCAACCCCGACCGATGCGTTGCCGAGGAACCGGTGCTGAGGGAGATGGCAACTCGTCACGAGGTGGCCTGCCACTTTGCCGAGGAGGTCGACGGGACGGCGGAACAGGTCCAGGTCACCGGCCGATCCGGCCGGGGAGCAGCTGCCGCTCCGTCGGCCGGTGCTGGCGCGACTACCGCGTCTTCGACTCCGCCAATTGCGCCCACTGCGCCGGAAGGCCCTCCGCCGCGGCTGCTGCAGCGCGGCTAGACTGCGACGGTGGAGCTCGCCAAGGCAGGCTTCGACGAGCCGGGCCCGCGAGGGACCAGTCAGTGACGAGGAGGAAGCGCACGTGAAGCGTCGGGCGTCGATCCTGGCCGTGCTGGCCCTGGTGGCGTTGGGCTGCGCCGGCGGCCCGGTCGCGACGGGGCCGAACCCGGGTCCAAAGACCGGCGGGACCCTGACGGTGGCCCTCGATGGCGACATTCGCTACCTGGATCCGTCGCTCGTGAGCGACGCGAACTCCCTCTACGTCGCCAACCAGGTCGTCGAAGGGCTGGTCGGTTTGGAGCCCGGCACGATCAGCCAGATCGTGCCCATTCTCGCGTCCGACCTTCCGACGGTCAGTCCCGACGGATTGACCTACACGTTCAAGCTGCGCTCCGGCATCAAGTTCCACGACGGAACCGACTTCGATGCCGCTGCCGTCAAGTTCAACTACGACCGATGGAATGCCTTTCCCACGGGCGATCTCCAGACCAACGCCGCCTACTACGCGTCGGTCTTCGGAGGATTCGGCAGCGCCTCCAACCTGGCTTCGGTGGAGGCGCCGGATCCGTCTACGGTCGTGTTCCACCTGCGCCATGCCCAAAGCAACTTCCTGATCAGCCAGACGGTCGCCGCCTTCGGTATCCAGAGCCCGACCGCCATTCAAGCCAACGGCGGCAACAACCCGACGCTGTCCAAGAATCCATACGCTCTTGGCACCAACGGCGCCGGCAAGGCCATGGTCGGCACGGGCCCATTCATGTTCAGCGAGTGGGTGCCTGGCGATCACGTCACCCTGGTCAAGAATCCCAATTACTGGAACTCCCTGGCACAGCCTTACCTCGATCGGATCGTCTTCAAGCCGTTCGCGGACGCAGCCTCCAAGCTCGCGGCGCTTCAGTCCGGCGCTGTCGACATGGTGCAGTCGATCGACCCGGCGACGGTTAGGACGGTCACCGGCGATTCGAACCTCGTGGTTCTCGATCGAGGCTGGAGCTGCAACGTCACCCAGCTGGGAATGAACGACTTCGACACCGTCAACGGTCTGCCCAACCTGCTCGCCAACCAGGGCGTGCGCTTCGCGATCGCGTCGGCCGTCAACAAGACCTCGTACATCGCGAACTTCTACGCGGGAGAAGCCACCCTGGCCGATAACTGGCTCCCTGCCGGTTCCCAGTACTACAAGCGTGAATATCTGCCGACTTACAACGTGACCGGATCGAGAGGCTACCTAGCCCAGGCGGGGGTTCCGACGAGCGGCCTCAGCGTCGACCTGTGGTATCCGACGGGCGCTCCCTCGTCGGTGATCCCCGATCCCGCCGGCCTTGCCCAGGCGGTCGCCTCGGATCTCGGGGCCGCCGGCTTCAAGGTCAATATCAAGTCCGAGCCTTACTCGCCCAACTACCTTGCCGACGAGGCCGCGGGCAAGCTCTCGATGTGGCTGCAGAGCCAGTCCTGCCGCTGGGCGGGTCCGGACGACTTCCTGTACACCGCGTTCTTCCACTATTCGAATGGCGCACCCTCGGCGATGTTCAGCTACAAGAACGACACCCTGAATACGGTCATGACGACGGCCCTGACGGACACGAATCCCACTGCCGCGAACACCGACTGGCAGAAAGCCCAGGATCTGATCGCGGCCGACATGCCGACCGTTCCGCTCCTGAACGCCAAGCTGCCCGCCGCGGCGCGCAAGTACGTAATGGGTTTCGTGGGGGCCGGCAACTTGATCGAACCCCTGAGCTCGGTGTGGCTGAACAAGTAGGTCCCGGGCGCGGCATCGGCCCCGCGCCGTCAGCGGTGTCGTCCAGGTCGGTCCGAGGCTAGAATCCGCGAATGAAGCCGCTGCGCATTGCCCTCGCCCAACTGGCGCCGCGCCTTGGCCTGCTGGAAGACAACCTCGCCCGCCACCGCGAAGTCCTGGCCGAAGCCCGGGCGGGCGGCGCCGGCCTGGTCGTTTTTCCCGAGCTCGGCCTGACCGGTTACCAGCTTCAGGATCTCGCGGCCGAGGTGGCCATGAGAGCCGACGATCCGCGGTTACTCGGCCTCGCCGCCGACGCCGTCGCGTCGTCGGCGATCGTCTCGTTTGTCGAAGAAGCGGCCGACCACAGGCTGTTCATCAGCGCCGCTCTCCTTGAGGACGGCGCGGTTCGCTTCGTGCATCGCAAGCTCTTCCTGCCGACATACGGTCTCTTCGACGAGCGGCGATTCTTCGCCGCCGGCGACCGGCTGCGAACCGTGGAATCGCGTTTGGGCATCCGGCTCGGCATTGCCGTGTGCGAGGATTTCTGGCACCTGGCCGTGCCCGAGACGCTGGCCCTGGACGGAGCCCAGGTGCTGATCAACGTTTCGTCATCGCCGGGGCGGGACCTGGCGGCCATCCACGAGGTTGGGTTGGGGACCGCAGCGTCGTGGCGGACTTTGATGCGAACCTACGCCCAGCTCACGACGAGCTTCGTCGTCTTCTGCAACCGGGTCGGGATGGACGAGACGATCAGCTTTTGGGGTGGCTCGGAGGTGATCGCCCCGAGCGGCGAAGCCGTCTTCACGGCGCCGCTCTTCGACGAAGGCCTCCATTTCGTCGATATCGAGCTGGGGGACGTGAGGCGCGAGCGCATCGGGCTGCCGCTGCTGCGCGACGAGCGTCCCGAGCTGCACCTGCGAGAGCTGCGCCGGATCCTCGCCGAGCGGACGGAGATGGCGATCGATGCAGCGAGCGAGTCGCCCGACGGATGGGCCACTCAACCGACCCGGGCCGACCCCTCGACCGACGAGCCCGAGCGGTCCTGATGGCTCCCGGCACCGTTTCCCAGCCTGGCGATGGCGGAGGGCGAGAGAATCGGCTGTTCGAGCTGCCGCCCGAGCTGGCGATCGACACCGATATTGCCCGGCGCGTCATGGTCGGCTTCATCCGCAACCAGCTTCGCCAGGCCGGGTTTGGTCGTGCCCTGCTCGGACTGTCGGGCGGGATCGATTCCGCCCTTGTCGCCTTCCTTGTGGCCGAGGCGGTGGGGCCGGAAAACCTGTTGTGCGTGTTGATGCCGTATCGGACTTCCTCGTCGGAGTCGGTCGTCGACGCCCGAACCGTCGTCGATCGGCTCAGCTGCCCTAGCGATCTCGTCGATGTCAGCCCGATCGTCGACGGCTATTTTGGCCGCGACGGCGAGCTCGGCGGGGGCGGGGAGTCGGCGAGCGATGCGGCTCCGCTGCGTCGGGGCAACTTCATGGCCCGGGCCAGGATGTGCGTTCTCTACGACCGCTCGGTGGCGTGGGGCGGGCTGATCGTCGGCACGGGCAACAAGACGGAGGCGCTGATCGGCTACACGACTCTGTTCGGCGACTCCGCGTGCGCGTTCAACCCGATCGGAGACCTGTACAAGAGCCAGGTTCGGCAGGTTGCGGCGGCGATCGGAGTACCCGAGCAGATAATCCGGAAGCCGCCGTCGGCCGACCTCTGGCCGGGCCAGACGGACGAGATCGAGGCCGGTTTCAGCTACCCGGAGCTGGATCGGCTGCTCTTCTGGATGATCGACAAGCGCCGCACCGACGAAGAGCTGCTCGGCATGAGTTTCCCCGCAGCGGAAATCGCGCGGGTGAAGCGGCTGGTGGCCGTGTCGGAGTTCAAGCGCCAGGTTCCGCCGGTTGCCAAGCTCGGGCCGCGCACGACCGGCGTGGACTACCTTTACCCGCGCCGCCGGCCCGGTTCAGCGGCTCGATGAGCCGGGCGAGGTCCGAGGCGACCCGCCCGGTGCGGCCCGACGGGCCCCGCCGGACCTCCGCAGCCGCCGGCCCCGGCACCGGCACCGAGTGTGGCCCCGGCAGTGGCGACCGTGGCCGGCTGTTCATCGTGGCGACGCCGATAGGCAACCTCGGCGACGTGTCATTCCGGGCTGTTGAGGTGCTCAAAACGGTGCCGCTGGTGGCGGCCGAGGACACTCGACTCACCCGGCGGCTGTTCGCCCGGTACGAGATCACCACGTCCCTCGTGAGCTACCACGCGCAGAGCGGCCGGGGGCGCGAGGTGGAGCTGCTCGAGCACCTGCGATCCGGGCGCGACCTGGCCCTCGTGACCGACGCCGGTACGCCCCTGGTCAGCGACCCCGGCGGCGAGCTGACGGCGGCCTGGGCGGCCGAGGGCGGCGTCCTCGTGCCGATCCCTGGAGCCTCGGCAGTACTCGCGGCACTGGTGGCGAGCGGCCTGGCCGCGGCTCGCTGGGGTTTCGAGGGCTTCCTGCCCCGCGGTGGAAGGGAGCGGCGGACCCGCCTGGCCCGCGTCGGAGCCGATGATCGGGCGTGCGTGATCTACGAGGCCCCTTCCCGCGTTCCGGCGACCCTCGCCGATCTGGCAGCTGCCGCCGGCGCGGAACGGCGGGCGGCCGTCTGCCGCGAACTGACCAAGCTTCATGAGGAAGTCGTCCGGGGGCCGCTGGGGGAGCTGGCAGCGAAGGCGGCAGGTGGCGCGATCCTGCTTCGAGGTGAGTTCGTGGTCGTCGTCGAAGCCGTCTCGGCGGGCACCTCGGCCGCAAAGCGGCTCGCGGTCGAGGGTCAGGCGTCGATGGACGATGCTCGCGCCGAAGTCGCTCGCTTGATGGCGGGTGGAGCAAGGCGCTCGGACGCCGTCCGTCAGGTCGCCGCAGCGACCGCGCTCAATCGCCGCGAGCTCTATCGTCCCGGCTGACCGGCCGGCTGGTTTTGAGGCAGGTCGGAACGTATGCTCCCGGCGCGGCAAAGCAAACCCCCGGCGATAGGCCCCAAGCTGAGATCTCGGCTGTGGCGCGCGGTTGCGCCGCTATACAATTCGGGCAGAGGAGGTCGCCCAAGGACCTCGGAGTGCGATCAAGGGAGAACCATATGACCGGAAAGCTCCGGACAGCGTTCGCGCTGCTTGCCACAGCCGCCCTCGTGGCGGGCTGTTCGAGTTCGAGTGGCACGCCCACTACGGCACCACTGAAGATCGGCGTGGTCACGGACGTCGGCTCGGTCACCGACCACACCTTCAACCAGTACTCCTACGAAGGCGCGAAGGCTGCTGGCGCGGCTCTCGGCGCCACCGTCAACTATGCGGTTCCCGCAGACGCCTCGGACTACACCAAGGATATCCAGGGATTCGTAGACCAGAACTACAACATCATCGTGACAGTCGGCTTCAACCTGGGTAATGCCACCATCACGGCCGCCAAGGCCAACCCGAACATCTGGTTCGTCGCCGTCGATGTGGCCCCGTGCGTGGACCCGACCGGCGCCCCGGACAGCACCTTTGCCTGCAAGGGCGATGCCGCAACTCTGCTGCCGAAGCTCATCGGCATCCAGTTTGAAGAGGACCAGGCAGGCTACCTGGCCGGCATCGTGGCCGCGGCCGTCAGCAAGACCGGCGTGGTCGGCCAGATCGGCGGCATCAACAACAACCCGGCCGTCGTCCGCTACATGCAGGGCTTCCAGCTGGGCGCGGCTTCCTATAACCCCAGCATCCAGGTAAAGACTGGCTGGTTCTCGACCGGCGACCTGACCAAGGCGTACGGCGACCCTGTTTGGGGCAAGACCTTCAGTACGCAGTTCATCGCCCAGCAGGGGGTTGACGTTATCTTCCAGGTCGCGGGCAACACCGGTAACGGCGCCCTCGACGCGGCCTGCGCCGACAACATCTACGGCATCGGCGTGGACGTGGACGAGTACTTGACCTACCCGAGCGCCGACAAGTGCATCGTCACCTCAGCGGAGAAGAACGTCTCAGCCGCCGTGAACCAGACGGTCACCGCGATCGCTGGCGGAACCGCCAAGGGTGGCATCTCGAAGTTCAACGCAGCCAACAACGGCGTGGGCTACGCTCCCCTCAACGAGAATACTCTGGTGACTTTCCCGTCCGACCTCCAGGGCAAGCTGGACGCTGCCTTGGCAGGCATGAAGGCCGGCACTCTGACGACCTGCCCCGCCCAGTGCGGCACCTGGACCGGCCAGTAGTCGAGCCCCGGTAGCGTTCGTAAACTCTCGAGCGGGCCGCGCCTTCACGGCGCGGCCCGCTCGCTGCATCTGGCCGGTCTCAGGCCATCGAGGAAGCCATGACCGAGGACGCCCCAAGCGGAAGCGCCCCAACTCTCGAGATGCGGGGGATCACGAAGCGATACCCCGGGGTGGTGGCCAACGACAGCATAGATCTCGACGTGCGTCGGGGCGAAATCCATGCCTTGCTGGGCGAGAACGGCGCCGGCAAGACCACCCTGATGAACGTCCTGTACGGGCTGGCACGCCCCGACGAAGGCAAGATCCTGCTGGACGGCCAGCAGATTCAGATCGCCGGGCCCTCCGATGCCATCGCCCGCGGCATCAGCATGGTCCACCAGCACTTCATGCTGGTTCCGGTTCTGAGCGTGGCGGAGAACGTGATCCTCGGCGCCGAGACAATGTCGAACGCCGTGTTCGTCGATCGACGTGAGGCGAGCAAGCGGATTGCGGCCCTTGCCGCGCGCTTCGGCTTCAACCTGGACCCGGACGCGAAGGTGGGCTCTCTGTCTGTCGGGCAGCAGCAGCGAGTGGAGATTCTCAAGGCACTCTACCGAGACGCCAGGATCCTCGTCCTGGATGAGCCGACCGCGGTTCTGACGCCTGGTGAAACCGAAGAGATCTTCGCCCTGCTGCGCCGCCTGGCCGCCGATGGGCGTTCGATCGTATTCATCAGTCACAAGCTCTACGAGGTCCTCGAGGTGGCCGACCGGATCACCGTCATCCGGCGCGGCCGCGTGATCGGCGAGAGGAGACCCGCCGAGACCACCGAGGAGGAGCTCGCCGAGTTGATGGTCGGCCGCGAGGTGGAGCTGACCGTCGATCGGGGCGAGTCGCATGCCGGTGAACCGGTCCTGCGCGTCGAGGGACTGCGCGTGGCCGACGATCGCCATCACGAGGTCGTGCCCGGCGCCTCCTTTGAGATTAGGGCCGGCGAGATCCTGGGAGTGGCCGGCGTCGCAGGCAACGGCCAGGACGAGCTGGTCCAGGCGCTGATCGGGTTGCGGCGCTGTCTCGGCGGCAAGATCACCTTGATGGGCCGGGACGTGACCGGCCTTTCGCCCCGGCGGATGAACGAGGCCGGGGTGGGCTACGTCCCGGGCGACCGACATCGCTTCGGCTTAATCCTGTCGTTCCCGGTGTATGACAACCTGGTCTTGACCAGCTACTACCGTCCGCCTTTCGCGCACGGCCTTCTCCGCAACGACTCCGCCATCCTCGATTTCGCAGCCGCGCAGATAGAGCGCTTCGATATCCGTACGCCGTCCGCCCAGGTCAAGACGTCGACCCTGTCGGGCGGGAACCAGCAGAAGGTCGTGGTGGCCCGGGAGTTCGACCGGGAGCTGAAGTTGCTCATCCTGGATCAGCCCACACGCGGCCTGGACGTCGGAAGCATCGAGTTCATCCACCGCCAGATCATCGCCAAGCGCGACGCGGGCACCGCCGTGCTCCTCGTATCGGCGGAGCTTGACGAGGTCCTGGAGATGTCCGACCGGATCGTCGTGATGTACCGCGGCCGAATGGTGGCCGAACGGGACGGGCGCACCGCAGACAAGAGCGAAGTGGGCCTGTTGATGGCCACGGGCGGCCAGGGGGGTGCCGCAACGCCAAAGGAGGCATGGGCGTGAGCGGTCCAGTCACGAAGCGACGGCCGGCGCGCCATCGGAATGCGATAGTCAACGCCATCGTCGCGTCGGCCCAGCCGATCGCCGAGCCACTCGTTGCCATCCTCTTGGCGCTTCTCGTGGGAGCCGTGGGCATAACCATGTTGAGCGGACTTCTGGCCGGCCATTCGAGTTTCGACGTCGGCCTGCCCGTTGCCGCGTACCTGGCCCTGCTGGGGGGAGTGGCCAGCCCCAACGGCTTCACGTCCACCCTCGTCTACGCCACGCCGCTGATCCTGGCGGGCCTGGGCGTGGGGCTCGGCTTCAAGGCCGGGCTGTTCAACATCGGTGGCAGGGGCCAGTTCCTGTTCGGCACGGTAGGGGCGATGGCCGTGGCGACGACTGTCGGCACGACCCAGAGCTCGTACATCACCGTCCCGCTGGCCCTCCTCGCCGGGGCGGCGTTCGGGGCCGTGGCAGGGTTCATCCCGGGCTTCCTCAAGGCCACGTCGGGGGCCCACGAGGTCGTGACCACGATCATGCTCAACTACGTCTTCGTGTTCGTGACCTACTGGGCCATCAGCGGTCCGCTGGTCCTGCCCAACGCGCATCAGCCGATCACGGCCGATGTGACCACTCGGAACGCCGCCCTGCCGATCATCCTCGGGCGAGACGGCAACGCCGGCATCCTACTGGCGCTGGCTGCGGTTCCTATCATCTGGTTCCTGCTCTACCGGACGACGCTCGGGTTCGAGATCAGGTCGGCTGGCGCCAACCCCGACGCGGCCCGTTACGGCGGGATGAAGACCAGCCGGCTGATCGTGCTGACCATGTCGATCGCCGGCCTCATGTGCGGCCTGGCCGGCGCAACCACGCTCATGGGCGTGGTTCATCAGATCGCGCCCGGCTACGACACGACGGTCGGCTTCGATGCGATCACCGTTGCGCTGCTGGGACGGTCCAACCCGATCGGTATCCTCTTCTCCGGCCTCCTGCTGGGGGCGATGCGGGCCGGCTCACAGTCGATGCAGGTCCAGGCCGGTGTCCCTGCCGAGCTTGTGGACGCGCTTCAGGCGATCATCCTGGTCTTCCTGGTAGTCAACGCGCTGAGACGATGGCTTGATCGCAGGGCGGCGAAACGCGGCTCGACACCATCGATTGATGCCGACGCCGCTCAGGCGGCAGAGGGCGTCGCATGAACGGTATTCCGCAAGCCCTCGACGCGCTGCCGATCCTGGGCGTCGTATTCCAGTTCCTCGGCTACACGCTCGCGAACATCGGGTACATGTCCCAAACGACGGTCGCCGTTGCCGTACCGATCACGCTGGCTGCCCTAACCGGCGTCCTGTGCGAGCGGTCGGGGGTAGTCAACATCGGCATCGAGGGCATCATGCTGACGGCCGCGTTCGTCGGGTGGATGGTCGGCGTCGCCGCCGCTGGGATCCTCGGCGCAGGCGCGCCCCTCCCGTTCTTCGGCGTGACCCTGCCCCTCCTGGTGGGCCTCGTGGCGGCCATTTTGGTCGGCATGCTCGTGTCTCTCCTGCACGCCTGGCTTGCCATCTCGATGCGGGTCGACCAGATCATCAGCGGCACCATCATCAACATCGGCGCCGTCGGAATCACCGGCTACGTCTACACCCTTATCGCCTCACAATCGCCGACCGGCGCCGGTAGCTTCGCCCAATACCAGGTTCCAAAGGAGGTGGCCGATCTGCCGCTGGTCGGCTGGCTGATCAATGCCGTGCTCAGTCAGGGCCCGATCGGCCTGAGCGCGATAGTGATAGTGATCATCCTGCAGGTGATGCTGTTCCGATCTCGCTGGGGCTTGCGAACGCGGGCGGCGGGGGAGCATCCTCGGGCTGCCGAAACCGTCGGCATCGACGTGATCCGCCTTCGCTATCAGAACGTCGTCATGTCGGGCGCGCTCGCGGCCCTCGGCGGCGCCTGGCTCAGCATGGAACAGACCAACAACTTCAACGCGGACATGACGGCCGGACGTGGGTTCATCGGCCTGGCGGCGATGATCGTGGGTCGATGGACTCCGCTGGGAGCCTTCGGCGCGGCGCTGCTGTTTGCGTCGGCCACCGGGCTGAGCACGTCGCTCGAGATCTCACCACCCACGGGCCAGCTTGGCCAGCTGATGGGGCATGTCCCGGGCGAGTTCTGGGAGGCGCTGCCCTACATCATCACGATCGTGATCCTGGCCGGCGTGATCGGGCGGAGCATCGCGCCTGCCGCGGACGGCCAGCCCTACGAGCGCGAATCGGCCAGCTGACCTCCGGGTCGGCCCTCGGCCGGTACGCAGATCGCACAGCCTCGGCGAGAGCGGTGGGTTTCGTCTCCGGGTTCAAGTGCCCCGGAGCAGCGACGGGTAGAAGTTGGTCTTCCCCGCCGCGGTCTTGAGCCGCCGCCATTCATCGAGGATGACCACCGCCTCGTTGGCTGCGCGGATGGCCCGCTCTTCGGCGCCGTTGTCGCCGAAGGCGTTTGTCACGCGGTTGGCCACCGCTCCGAGAACCGCGCCGCTGCGCATGCCGAAGAGCCTGGCAAGGACGAAGAGGGCAGAGCACTCCATCTCCAGGCAGACTACGCCGGCCTTCCTGAGGTCGTCGATCAGGCCGTCCACGCTTGATTGCCAGAAGCCGCCTGTGACCGGGCGTTCTTGGCCGACGTAGAACGAGCCGACGCTGCAGACGATGCCGACGTGGTAACTGAAGCCGAGGCGCTCACACGCCTCTACCAGGGCCGTGTAGACCTCCGGATCGGCGAATGCCGGGTGGTCGAGTGGCAGGTAGCGATCGGCTGTGCCGTCGCGTCGGACCGCGGCCGCAGGCACGATCAAGTCGCCGGGCTCGATCTCGGCCCGCAACGCTCCGCACGTTCCGACTCGGATGACCGTCCGGCCGCCGATGGTCGCGAACTCGTGAGCGGCGATCTCCAGGCTCGGCGCCCCGACTCCGCTCGATATCGCCCCGATGGGCACGCCCTTGAATACGCCGCGAGCCGAGCGGTATTCGCGATGAAAGGCCAGTTCCTCGCCCTCGTCCCAGCTGGCCTGCATCCTCGGCACCCGGCCGGGATCGCCGGGCATCAAGACCGTGTCTGGGATCTGCCCGGCGGAAAGATGCACGTGATACTGCGCCCCCGCCTCATTGGTCGGAGCGTCGGCACGGCGCTGGGCCCGGTTCACCGGAGACTGGTTGGGGCCGCTGTTTGTCATCGGTCGTCCTATCCTCCGCCGGCGGTTACTCTTTGGTCGCTGCAGACGCTATCACTCCGGGGAGCGGCAGTCGCGTGGTGAGGTGCTTCCTATGACCGGTGGCGGAGTTGAGCTGATCGACAGGGCGGAGGCAGCCGCTCGCCTGCCCGAGTTCGGCGACCTGTTGACCATGGCCCTGGCCGCACAGCGGCGCGCCAGAGCTCCTTACTCGAAGTTCAGTGTCGGCGCGGCCGTGCTCGGGGGAAGTGGCGCGGCGTTCCCGGGAGCGAACGTCGAATCGGCATCATACGGAGCGACCATCTGCGCGGAGAGGAGCGCGATCGTGGGTGCCGTCGTTGCCGGCGAGACGACGATTCGAGCCTGCGTCGTTGTCACGCCCACCGTCGAGCCGTCCAGCCCGTGCGGGATTTGCCGCCAGCTCATGGCCGAGTTCGGCCCCGATGTCCTGGTCTTCGCGGCCTCAAACGGCGGCGACTCCGTCTACGTCGCTCGGCTGGGCGATCTGCTGCCGCTCACGTTCGGGCCCGGGAATCTCGCCGCAGCGCGCTCGTGGGCGGCGGCCGAATGAGCGCTCCGGCCGGCGAGGGCGGGGACTCGGCCGGGGCTTTCGTCCTCGGTCGCGAGATCCCGCCGGCGGACCAGCCCGTCCGCCTGGCACTCCTGGAAGCAGCCGTTCGGGATCGCACCGCGATCCGGCCGGAAGTCGGTCTGGTACTCGGCTCGGGCCTTGGGGGCGTGGCCGACGCCCTTGACCTCGAGACCGAGGTCACGTTCGAGAACCTGCCGGGATGGCCCGGCCCGACTGCTCCGGGCCACGCCGGGAAGCTCCTCTTCGGCCGTCTATCGGGCGTGCCGGTGGTCGTCCAGCAGGGCCGTTTCCACCTATACGAGGGTCATTCGGCGGGGTTCGTAGTGCAGCCGGTGCTCCTGATGAACGGGCTGGGAGCCCGAACCGTCGTGCTCACGAACGCCGCCGGCGGCGTCAATCCCGGGTACGGCGCGGGCACTCTGATGGTCATCGCCGACCACCTGAATCTGACCGCTCGCTCGCCGCTCTTCGGGCCAAACTCGCCGGAAATCGGCCCGCGTTTCCCGGACATGACCGAAGTATGGGACGCGGACCTGCGAGTCCGACTCCAGGCCGCCGCCAAGGCAGAGGGAGTGGTACTCGCCGAGGGCGTCTATGCGTGTCTCCTCGGCCCGAGCTACGAGACGCCCGGGGAGGTCCGAATGCTGGCGCGCCTCGGAGCGGATGCCGTGGGCATGTCGACTGCCTTGGAGGCCGTTGCCGCTCGATGGGCCGGGATGAAGGTGTGCGGCGTGTCGCTGGTTACGAACCCGGGCGCCGGCCTCTCGGGCGTGGCGCTGAGCCACGCCGAGGTGCTGGCGGCTGCCGCCTCGGCCGGCCCGCGGCTGGCCCGGGTCCTGATCCGGTTCATCGGGGATTTGGGCGCGAGCTGAGGCCGCGAGGGGCGAGGGGCGGAGTCGAACCCGCCGCCGGGGCGCGCTGCAGGGGCCTCGGATTAACCGGAGCGCGGCGGTGGGAATAGCGCCGCGCTCCGGGTGAGTGAGGGGATCTAGGCCAGCACGAGCACCTGCTCGTCTTCGACCGGGGTTTCCCCGTCCGTCTCGTCGGCCTCGTCTGCCTCGTCCGAGTCCGACGCCTCCGTCGTGGCAATGGCGGTCGAGTCGCCGGCGGCCTGAGCGGCCAGCGAATCGGCCTCGTAGTCGCGCTTACGGCGGCCAGACAGCATCTCCACGGATGTGGCCACCACCTCGGTCTTCCAGTGGTGCGCGCCGTGGTAGTCACCGACGATCCTCGTCGGCAAGTCGAGCGGCCACAACGGGGGCCGCTCTTCCGTTTCACCCGATGCACCGGAGTTAAGGAGCTGGTTCACCCTCCGGGACCTGGCTATCTTGTCGGCCACGGAGCGCCCACTCTCCTACCACACGGCAGGTAGGCACGAGAACCTCCGGGTTCCCACCGGTGCGGCGTCCCATGCGGTCGCTACTCCGACGCACTGGGCCAATGGCGAGACCGACCCTGCGGGCGGGCGTGATCGCGCCCAGAAAGGTCACGGGAGGCTCTGGGATGTCAACCGAGCAGAACAAGGCCGTCGTCCGTCGGTTCATCACGGAAACGCTGGCCGGTGGCGCCGTCGATGTGATCGACGACCTGCTGGCCCCGAACTACCACAACCCCATGATGGGGGGCGTGGACCGCGCAGGCTTCAAGGCGATGCTATCCGCGATGGGAGCCGTCATCTCGGACATGCGCTTCGACATTCAGGACCTCGTCGCCGAAGGAGATGCGGTGGTTGCGCGCTTCACTTGGGCGTACACCCTCGCCAGTGGGAAGAAGATCGAAGGTCGGGTCCTTACCTACTACCGTCTCGCCGACGGCAAGATCGTGGCAGATGACCATTTCCAGATGCCGGATCCGACGCCGGAGATCGCCGCGCTGATGGCGCCGCCGGTCGCCGTCTAGCCTGAACAGCCCCCGCAAGCCTGTTAGCCGCCCGGATTCTCCGGCCGGCTTGTGCCATACCAGGTGGCCAGTCGAGCGGCTGCGTCGAGGCCCTGATAGCGTGGGTGAAACCTCATACTGGCGGACGCCGTGGTCGTCGTCCCAAGCCGCGTATACGACTAAGTGGCGCTTAGACCCAGGCAAGCCTTGTTGGTAGCTCCTCGTCCGGCCCCCGCTCCGCTGGTCGCCGACGATCCCGGCGTAGTCCGGCCAGCTCGCGCGACCGCGACGGGGTCCTGGCCTACGGAGTGATGAGCCGAGAGAACGCGCTCGCGATCATCTGCAAGACTGCTCTCGCCTGGTCTGGCGCCATCAGTCCGCCCCACACGAGCGTCGTGCACAGGCCAACAAACGCCAAACCCCATGTCACCCTTCCTTGCGTCGCCAAGGAAGTCTCGACCTGACTGAGCCGGGTGTTTATGACCGCGGCGGAGCCAGCGGGAAGCTCACGCGCGAGGTAGTCGCGTACTGCGTCGATCTGCCGTGATATCGCCTCGCGTTCCTCTGGGGAGAACGGGGTATCAACAGTT
>DASWZK010000162.1:0-48891 GCA_036404515.1 Candidatus Limnocylindrales bacterium | reverse complement strand
CTGAGCCTCCGCTGTGGATAGGTGGCAGCTTCGATCAGCCGGAGGGGACCTGGCCCGGAGTGCCATCTGCTCCTGCGATAGCTTACTAGGGGGCTCCGGAAACGCGGTTGGCCCTGGTGCGACCCACCGCCGGAGGCGCCGGCCGGCACTGACGATCCGACGGCCGTTGTCGGCCCGCCGACGTCAGGCAGCAAGACTGGCTCCAACGGCGGCGAGACCGAGCAGACCGATCAAGATCGAGGAACCTGCCGCGAGCCGTGCCTGGGCGTTCGGTCCCAGCCGATCGCGGAAAGTCGCCACTCCCAGGGCCAGGATCACCCACCAGGTTGCCGAGCCCGAGAAGACACCCGCCACGAGCACTGCGGCGATTGCGGTGTCGCGGCCTGCGAGGCCCAGCCCAACGAACGCGGCCGCGAACGACAGGATCGTGGCCGGGTTGGCGATCGTCAGGCCCACGGTCGTGGCGTAAGCCGAGAGAAGCGTCCGGGGCGGCCGATCGGCCGCGGCGGTCGGTCGCGTCCAAAGTGAATGGATCGCCAGGCCGACGAGGAAGCAGCCGCCCACGATGCCCAGCGGCCGTCGAGCCTCCACGAGCAGGTCCGCCACCGCGCTCAGGCCGAAAGCAGCGAGCGACGCGTAGAAGGCGTCCGCCGTGGCCGCACCGAGGCCCGAAACGGCACCGACGGCCGCTCCCTCGACGAGCGTCCTCCGGATGCACAGCAGCCCGATCGGCCCGATCGCGGCGGCGATCGCTAAGCCGATGGCCAGGCCGCGTGCAAATGGCCCGAAGAACTCCACGACCTACTCCTGTTTCGTCCCACTCCTGTTGCGTCACCGCAGTTCGATGAGAGACACGTCCGACACGCGGCCCGGGAGCAAGCCGGGGGCGCCCCGAAGACTCCCGGGAGAATCATGACGTCGCCGGCGTTGGGCTGCTGCTACTCCTGGCCCGCCACGTCCGCCGGAGGGTGGGCTCTTTTCGGGCATATGCTGTACCGCGACGGCGTGGAGCGGCTGCGCCGGAAGCCGGGGAGGCATCGGGTGGGTTCCGAATCGTCAGTAGTGGCCGTCGCCGGGGGGACCGGTTTCGTCGGCGGAGCGATCGCCCGAGAGCTCCGAACTCGTGGCCATCGAGTGGTGGTTCTGACGCACCGGCCCGTCGCGGCCGGAAGGGCCCGCGCCGCCGGAAGGGACCGCGCCGCCAGCGCGAGTGATGCCGCCCGCACGAGTGATGCCGCCCGCACGAGTGATGCCGCCAACGCGAGCGCGCCGTTCGAGTACCGGCAGGGGGACGTGACCCGACCCGAGAGCCTCGCCACCGCCCTGGCGGGCGTCGAGGCTCTGGTCATCAGCCTGGCCTTCCGCAACTCACCGATCGAGGCGCCCCGCCGCGGCCAGACATTCGAGCGCGTCGATGCTGCCGGGACGGAGGCGCTTGTGGCCGCCGCTCGGGCGGCGGGCGTGGGCCGCCTCGTGTATATGTCGGGCGCCGGCGCGGCCCCGGACGCGCCGAGGCACTGGTTCCGGGCCAAGTGGCGCGCCGAGGAGGCGGTCCGAGGCAGCGGCATCGTCTACACCATCTTCCGCCCGAGCTGGATCTACGGCCCCGGCGATCGCTCCCTGAACCGGTTCCTTGGCTTCTCTCAGTGGCTGCCATTCATCCCGCAGATCGGCAACGGCCGGCAGCGCCTCGCGCCCGTGTACGTGGGCGACATTGGTGCGCTCGTGGCAGACGCGCTCGCCACGCCTGCGGCCGAGAACGTCGCCCTGGAGGTCGGTGGCCCCGAGACGCTCACGATGGATGAGATCGTTCGGACGGCCCTGCGAATACTGGGCCGGCGACGCCCGATCCTGCACGCACCGGTCATGCTGATGAAGACTCTGACCGCGCCGCTGACCCTACTGCCGTCGCCCCCGATGACGCCCGCCGCGATCGACTTCGTCGTGCAGTCCGCCCAGGTGGACAGTGGCCCGCTCCACGAACGGCTGCCACGCCGGCTCCTGCCGCTATCCGAGGCACTGCCCACGTACCTTGCCGCGAAGAACTGAGGGTCTGGTCATCCAGCTTCAGGCCAGCCGCCCTGACTTCGGCACAAAACGGCACAAAACGAACGACGGGCCGTGAGAACGGCCCGTCGATCCTGTCCCTGAGTGGTCGTCGCCCGAGGCGACCCGGGTTTAGACCTAGCGGCGGATGCTCCGTCGTTGCGTTGTAACCGCCGCCAGGGCGAGCCCGCCGAAGGCGAGGCAGATCAGCAGTGCGAACAGCGGCATTGAGCTATTGCTCGAACCGTTGCTGCCGGTGCTGGTGGGCGGCGGGGTTACCGTCGAGGCCGTCTGCCCCTGCTCCGACTGAGCCGGAGTGGCCGTTGGCGGAGTCGTCGGCGGATTAGTTGGCGAGGAGCAGGCTGTGGGCGAGGGAGTCACGAGTGCGATTGCTTGCGCGCCGGGGCTTCCGCCCGTGACTGGGATCGACCGAACCGGGGTGGGGTAATTGGTCCGAAGCACCGACGGAAAGGTCGGCGAGAAGCAGGGCGTAGGCGTGGGGGTCGAGTTCTCGACTTGGGCCGGTTGCGGAGCCGTCGGCGCGGCCGACGCCACTCCGGCGATGAGGGGGATCGCCAGGGCGGCGAGCGCGAGCGCTGCCACCAGAGCGGGGATGCGGTGCTTCATGGGTCCTCCCTGGGGTCGGACTGCTTGCAAGTGTCTCGTCGCTGGCGCAGATGAGGTCCTTCACCTCGCGGCGGTCCGTTGTAGACTCATAGGACACTAATCGTTTGTTTAGTGCGTGACCATTAGCTTTGGCGGTTGACAGTTGGATGTGCTGGCGGGCGCAACAGGACCATCGCCCGAAGTCAGGGTGGCCGAGGGCCGAGCTCCGGCGTCTCGTTCCGGAACAGGGGCCAAGTGACGAAGCTGCTTCGTTCCGGCGACATCGACGGCGACCTCCGGAGCGGGATGTCGCGTCGTGGCCGAGTGGCGCGGTTTCGGGCCGTGGCGAATCGGGATATGGCTGTTTGCGGCTCAGCCTCGCTCCAGGTAGCGCTGGCGATCCCAGGCATGAACGGCCGAGTCGTACGCGTCGCGCTCTACTCGGGCGGCGTTCAGGTAGTGATCCACCACGTCCTGACCGAATAGCTCGACCGCGACCTTGCTCTTCTCCAGCTCCTCGATGGCCTCGTAGAGCGCCCGCGGCATGCGATCGCAGCCCGTGGCAACGTAGCCGTTGCCTTTGTACTCGGCCGGCGGCTCGATCTTGTGCTCGATCCCGTACAGGCCCGCGCCCAATTCGGCCGCATACGCCAGGTAGGCGTTCATGTCGCCGCCGGGGAAGCGGTTCTCGATGTGAAGGCCGGACCCGCGGCCAACGATGCGGAAGCCCGTGGTGCGGTTGTCTCGGCCCCAGACCACGTTCACCGGAGCCCAGCTGGCCACCGCGTAGCGCTTGTACGAGTTGACGTTCGGGGCGATGAAGAGGGCCAGCTCGCGCTGAAACGCCATCATCCCGCCCAGGAACCAGCGCATCACCTGGCTCATGCCGTAAGGCCCGCCGGCCTCGTCGAAGAAGAGCGGCTTCTCGCCGGCCTTGTCCCACAACGACATGTGGAGATGGCCTGACGAGCCGGTCCATTCGGCGTATGGCTTGGCCATGAAGGTCAGCGCATAGCCGTTCAGCCAGGCGATTTCCTTTGCCCCGTGCTTGAAGAGAACGCTGCGGTCGGCCGATTCGAGGACCTCGTCGTAGCGGATGTTGACCTCGTGCTGGCTCGGGGCCGCCTCGCCCTTGCTGAACTCGATCGGGATCCGCGCTGCCGTCATCTGGTTGCGGATCTGGTGGTAAAGCGGCTCCAGCTTGGTCGCCTGCAGCAGGTGGTAGTCCTCGTTGTAATAGCCGACCCGCTCGAGGTTCTCGTAGCCCTTCTCGGCAAGATCCTCGAAGGTGTCGGCGAGGACATAGAACTCGAACTCGGTGCCCGACTTGGCGGTGTAGCCGAGGCTTGCCGCTCGCTCGACCTGGCGCTTCAGCATCGTCCTCGGCGAGATCGGGATCTCCTCGCCCGTCTCTTCGTCGATCGCATCGCACAGGACGATGGCGGTCGACTCGAGCCAGGGCAGCACCCGAGTCGTCTCCCAGACTTCGCGGCCGATCCAGTCGCCGTAGCCGGTCTCCCAGTTCATGAGCTTGAACCCGTCCGGCGTGTTCATTTCCATGTCCGTGCCGAGCAGGTAGGTGCAGAAGTGGATCCCGTGGTCGACGACGCCCTTGAGGAACGCCTCGGCCTGAACGCGCTTGCCCATCAGGCGGCCCTGCATGTCGGTCAGGGCGACGATTACCGTGTCGATTTGTCTGTCGCGAACCGTCTGCTGCAGCTCCTCCAGCTGCTTCGGAACTGAGTGGCCCGCGCCGCGGCCGCCCGCGCCGTGCTCGTCGCTCATCGGTTCCTCCTTGTGCTTGGCTGAACCGCCAAAGCCGATTGTCAGCCGGACACCGCGCTTTCGCGGTGTAGATTCTGGCCCCTGTCGGGGCGGATCCTTCTGAGTCCGCTATTGTGGCCGCTGATGACGCAGAGGGCCAGCCGCAAGCGCGGCGAGTCCATCGAATGACACCAGAGGCCCCCGAGCGACGCCCCTCCGTGCCCGAAAGGCCGGAACCGTGGCAGACTTCGACTCTTCGCCGTTGTCGGAGCTCGGTCCCGGAGCCCGACTCCGCTAGATACCGAGCCCGGCACGGCCGAGGAGCAGAGCACCGATAGAGGTGGGCGACAGCCCGATGAACGATCGCGACGTCGAGGCCCAGCCCGGCGACAACTACCAGCCCCAAACCGAAGGGGAGCCGCTCGAGCGGCCCGCCGAAGCCACGCCCCTCGAGACGAAGCCCCTCGAGATACCACCGAAGGCGGACGTCGCCCGTTCCGACCAGGCTCGCCGCGCCCGGCCCTCGCGCCCGTCCGCAACCCCGGCTGCCCGGGACGGAACACCAGCCGCGCCTCCGCCGAGCGGCTCGGGCGCCCGAAGGCGGTCCGTTGTGCAGGCTCGGCCGATCGCCGAGCCAGGATCCGCCGGCCAGGCCCATCAGGTCGCGGCGCCCACCGCCGAACCTACCCGACTCACCGCTCCCCACCCACTCTCGCAGCTCCGCAGGGAGACCAGAGGAGGCGGGCCCGGGCGGTCGTTCGGCCTTCGCGGCCTCGGCGGCCTGAGCGGCCTCATTCCGCGGCACCCGGGCGCGGGCCCGGGCGGCTCACGCCCCGGCCGCCCGCGTCTCGGCCGTCCGAGCATGCGCGGTGTCTTCGCCTTCGCCGGCCTGACGGCCACATTCGCGGTGGTCGCCGCCCTGCTCGTAACCCTGCCGACCCAGCCGACATCCCCCTCGCCCACCGGTAGCGTGTATGGCATCACCTGGCACACGGCCACGAAGCCGCCGACGGCCAAGATGGACTTCGGGCCGTTCTTCACGACCCTCGACAACCAGCTGCTCATGCTCGGTACGACTGGCACCACGACCACCGTTTGGGCCTCGACCGACGGCTCGACGTGGACCCAGCTGTCCGGCTCGGGTGCTTTCGCCATCGGTGGCCGCCGGTTCGTCGCACAGGGTCTCTCCGATGACGGCCAGGGCGGGCTCGTGGTCATCGGCAACAGCCTCGGATCGTCCCCCACCGACGTGATCGCGACCGCATGGCACTCTCGTGACGGCAGCACCTGGACGCCGATGCAGGTGGCATCCGGCGCCGGCCAGGAGATGATCGCGGGCGTTGCTTCCCGACCGGGGGCCGTCGTGGCAGCCGGAAACGGCGTGGCCTGGCTCTCCACCGACGGCCTCACCTGGTCGCCCGAGATCCTGCCCGGCGTCTCCACCGCGACCGGGACGTACATGCCGCGCGCCGTCGGCTCGTGGAACGGCGGGTTCGTGATTATCGGTCTCTCGAGCGACACCAAGACCACGCGCTCGGCGGCGTGGTATTCGTCGACCGGCCGCGACTGGAAGCTGGCCGGGACCTCGCTCGACGGATTCGACGTCCGCGGCATAGCCGGCCTGAACGGGACGATTGTCGCCGTGGGCGTCGACCTCAGCGCCACGGCGCCGGGGCTGGCCGCGTCCTGGAGCTCCACCGATGGCAACACGTGGACCAAGACTACCGCCCCAACCGATCTATCCACGGTGGCCCTGGACGGCGTCGCCAACGTCGGCGGCAGCCTGGTGGCTTTCGGCGCACCGGCGCCGGCCACGACCTCCGCCGCCGCAAGCGCCGGGCCCACGCTGCCCGGCAGCACCCCGCAACCCGCCGCCGCCGAGGTTGTGTGGGTTTCGGATGACGGCGTGAACTGGATTCCCATCGCCAGCGCCGCCGCGCCGCTCGACCACGCTCGCATGGCGTCCATCGGCACACGAGTGGTCATGATCGGCGGTTCGAGCAGCGGACTCGGACTGATCACCGGCAACCTGGTCATGGGACCGACTCGGCCGCCGGCCACCGAATCGCCGCCGCCGGCCGTTTTCGCCCTCAAGTTGCAGGTCGGGAACACGCCGATGATCGTCGACGTCACCAAGGACTTCAAACTCGGCCCGGTCACGACCTCGAAAGATCGCTTCTTCACCTTTGCCACCGGCCCCACCGGGACCTCGGTCTTCAGCTCGCCGGATGGAAGCCTCTGGTCCCGGGAGCTCACACCGGACCTGCTGACCGCCTCGGGCGTGACCGGCCGGCCGGTCATCCTGCAGGCAATCCCCGACGGCCAGGGCGGGATCATCGCCGCCGGCAAGGTGACGAACACCTCGGGCGACAACGGCATGATCTGGCACATGACCGCGGCCGGCGCGTGGACCCAGGCCCAGTTCGAGGACGACGCGCCACCCGAGTTCTCGTCGATCACCGCCGGGCCGGACGGGTTCGTGGCGTCGTCCGACGTCGCGGGCGGTTCCCCGATCATGTACTCCACCGACGGCAACACGTGGCAGGCCGGCTCGATCGCCGTCGGCAACGGCTTCGCCCTGAGCGTGGCCACGTATCGCTACGGATACGTGGCCGTCGGAACGGACCCCGCTCGAAAAGGCGCCACGACCGCGTGGACCTCCCCCGACGGCCGTACCTGGACTCTTCGCACCGACTGGCATCTGCCGCCCAACGTGACTGCGCTCTTCGGCACGGGCACGACCCTCGTGGCCCCGGCGAACACCGCCGTCGCTGCCGCTCCCTCCAGCTCGCCTTCAGCCAAGCCCACTCCAACCCCGGCCGCGCCCGTCCAGTCCACCACCTGGTGGTGGTCGGCAAGTGGCGTGGTCTGGCAGCAGTCCGGCCTCCAGACGTCCGTGGGCGACTGGGCCGTCGTCAACGGCCGCATCCTCGTCCTCAGCGCCCCTGCCAAATCGACCGGCAATTGGACCGCCTGGAGCAGCTCGGATGGCACGAGCTGGCAGCGACCCACGTCCGAGTCGATCACTTTCGCCGGGTCGCAGACGTGCGCGATCGCGTCGATCGGCAACCGCGTCGTTATCGTCGGCTGGGAGAACGCCGGCGCTCTCAAGGACTACTTCGGACAGTTCGACAGCCAATAGCGAACCGCGGCCGCAACACTCAGAGCGGCGGGTGACATGTCCGCCGCTCTTGTGCGATCGTGTTTTGCGGAGGTGGCGTCAGGCAGTCGCGCCGCCCAGCTCTTCGGCCGCGTGCTCGAACTCCTGCTCGATCTCGGTCAGCTCGAGCTCGCCGACCTCGACGACCGGACCCTTGAAGCGCCTGCGGGCCCAGGCGAAGTAGTAGACCAGCAGGAAGCCGAGGAAGACGACGTAGGCGAGCCAGGTGAAGGCGTTGCCCGAGGTCGGCCACAGGAAGAGGACCGAGATCAAGGCAATCCAGGCAACCGACACGAGGGCGATCGGCCTGGAGAAACGCCCGAGCTTCCACACAGCGTGATCTCGCCATTCCTGCTTGCCGAAGACGCCCAGGAAGATCGGCACCCCATAGGCCCAGTACAGCGCAATCGTGCTTATCGCGGTGACTATGGCGATGGCCGTACCCCCGCCGAAGATGAAGGCGGCGTTGGTCAGCAGGTAAGAGAAGACCACGATCCCAACGATCGCGTTGGCCGGAGTGCGATGGCGGTGCGAGACCCGGCGCAGCCAGCCGGAGGCCGGGACGCCGTGGTCGCGGCTGAAGGCGAAGAGCATCCGGCCCGCCGCGGCAACCGAGGCCAGGCCGCACAGGCTCATCGCGACGGCAATTGCGGCGCCGAGCCAATTACCGAGCGCACCCAGGTTGTAGGTGAGGGTCGTGAAGACGACCGCGTTGCCGCCGTAGTACTGGCTGCACAAGGGAGCCGTCGCAGGATTGCAGTTGAAAACCTGATCGAGAGGCGGCAGGTGCGTCACCAGCCCGAGGAGAACGATGTAGCCGACCACGGCGGAGACGGCGACGGAGATGAAGACGCCCCATGCGCTCGAAAGTCGGGCGCCGATCGTCTCCTCGGCGACATGGGCCGACGCGTCGTAGCCGGTGTAGGTCCATTGCGCCTGGAGCAGTGAGAAGAGGAATGCGAACGGCAGCGCGTAGCCGGCGGCGGGGCCCAGGTTGAGCACGCCGCCGAAGACGGAGGCACTCCCCGTCGTGTCCTGCGGCGCGATGGCGAACGGGCTGAGGGTGGAGTGGGCCTTGCCAGAGCTGATCAGGAAGAGCGCGCCGACGATCACCAGGACGGTGCCGATGTGCCACCACACGGACGCGTCGTTCAACTTCGCCACGATCCGGATGCCGGCGATGTTCAGGACCAGCTGGATGACCAGGAGCACTGCCATGGTCAGGAGCTGGCCGCTCACGAGCGTCCCCAGGAACATCGACCCGTTCCCGTAGGCGATGTCGAAGTTGCTCAGGATGGGAGTGACGATCGCCGAGTTGACGAACGATGCGGCGGCGAAGTCGATGCCGGCGACGATCGCAACCTGGCCGGCCAGGTTGAACCAGGCGGTCCACCAGCCCCAGTCCTTGTTCTTCATGCGGCTGGACCAGTAGTAGAGGCCGCCGGCCGTCGGGTACGCCGACGCGATCTCTGCCATCGAGGCCGCAATCAGCAGAGTGAAGACCGAGACGAGGGGCCAGCCGATGGTGCTTGCGGCAGGGCCGCCCCACGCGAGGCCGTAGTCGAACAGGATCACCGCGCCGGTCAGGATCGAGATGATCGAGAAGCTGATGGCGAAGTTCGAGAACCCGCCCATCGTCCGGAAGAGTTCCTGGGCGTAACCCAGGCCGTGCAGGTCGTGAACGTCCTGACGGATCTTCTCCTCGCGCGTCTGCGGGTTCTGCTGAGCCATGCGGGACTTCCTCCGTCCGAGGCTACCGAGGCCGGGGGTCGGAGCCCTGCAGGCCCCGTCGGTGCCCTGCGCCCATAGTAGCCGACGGTTCCTGTGGCAGGGGTGACCGGCGGCGGGCAGTGGTACGCAAGTCGATACCCCGTCCACGGCGGCGATAGAATCGGCCGACGCAGCGGCCAATGCCGCGTATCGCCGGCAGCAGCTCGAGCGAGGAGCCCACAACACGATGACCCCCGACGCCGCAGGCCAGCCGAAGCCGTCCGCCACTCCGTCGACTTCGGCCACTCCTACCACACCGCCCATTCCCCCCACGCCGCGTCCCGGGTTCCGGATCGAGAAGGATCCGCTCGGCTACCTCGAGGTGCCCGACGGCGCCTACTACGGCGTCCAGACGGCGCGCGGCATCCACAACTTCCCGATCTCGGGAACCAGGCCTCACCCGGCCATCGTCCGGGCCATCGTCCAGGTCAAGAAGGCTGCCGCCCGCGCCAACATGGCCACCGGCCGCCTCCCCAAGCAACTCGGCAACGCCATCGTCGCCGCCGCGGACGAAATCCTCGAGCCGGTCGACGCGCCCGGGTCCGGCATCGACGCGGCCACGGCCGGCGACACCGACGCGGTCGAGGCCCGCCGTCCGGCCGACCCGATGCACGCCGCCTTCGCCGCCGCTCACGCCGCCAGGCAGCGCGAGCTGATCGACAACTTCCGGATCGACCCGTTCCAGGCCGGGGCCGGCACCAGCCACAACATGAACGCGAACGAGGTCCTGGCCAACCGGGCGATCGAGTTGCTTCATGCCGCCGGCGTCGGTTCTGGGGCGCGCGGCGACTATGCCGTCGTCAGCCCGAACGACCACGTCAACATGGCCCAGTCCACCAACGACGTCTTCCCGACGTCGATGCGCGTCGCCACGCTGGACCTGATCCGCGACTTCATACCGGTGGCCGAGGAGCTGATCCACGCCTTCGAGCGGAAGGCCGCCGAGTTCGACGACGTCATCAAGTCCGGTCGAACGCACATGCAGGACGCGGTCCCAATTCGGCTGGGCCAGGAGTTCGCCGCCTACGCGCTGACGCTCCGCCGTGGAGTCGAGCGCCTTCAGACTGCCGCTCAGTCGATCGCGGAGCAGAACATCGGCGCCACCGCGGTCGGCACCGGCCTCAATGCCGAGGCCGAGTACATCGAGCGCGTCGTCCGCAACCTCGCCGAGCAGACCGGCCACCATCTCCGCGGCGCGGAGCATCTCGTCCAGGCCACCCAGTCCATGCGCCCGATGCTCGAAGTCTCTGCCGCCCTGCGCGGAATCGCCGTCGATCTGATCAAGATCAGCGAGGACCTGCGCCTGATGTCCTCGGGACCTATGACCGGCTTCGCCGAGATCACCCTGCCGGCCGTACAGCCGGGCAGCTCGATCATGCCGGGCAAGGTGAACCCGGTCATGGCCGAATGCCTGTCGATGGTTTGCTTCCGGGTCATCGGCAACGACACGACGATCGCGTGGGCCGCCTCCGCCGGACAGCTCGAGCTGAACGTCATGATGCCGGTGATCGCTCACACGACGCTCGAGAGCCTGACGATCCTGACGAACATGAGCCGGGCCTTCGCCGAGTTCTGCGTCACCGGCGTCGAAGCCAATCGAGAGCGGGCCCGCGACCTCATGGAGCGCTCGTCGGCCCTGTCTACGCCACTCGCGCCGTACCTGGGTTACGCGCTCGCCGCGGACATCTCCAAGCAGGCGGTCCGCGAGGGCCGGACGATCCGCGAAATCGTCATCGAGCGGGGGATCTTCTCGGCCGAAGACCTGGACCAGTTGCTGGCCCCGCACGAGCTGACCGAACCGGGCGTGGCCGGCGGCTTCCGCTTCACTCCAAAGCTGCCCGAGGGCTACAAACCGCCCACCGGACCGGTCGGCGCCGGAGGGTAGGCGTCTGCGGCCCGATCCGGTCGCAATCGCTGCACGAAACCCATACCCAAGCGATTCCGGTTTTGGCATGATGGGCCCACCCGGGCGGGAGGACGATTCCCGCCAGAGAAACCTATTGAGGAGAAGCCCATGCAGCGTCCCCTGGGGGTAACGATCCTGGCGGTTCTGGCCGCGATCGGCGGTGTGCTCGGGATCCTCGGCGGCCTGGCGCTTTTCGCTATCTCGTCTGCCGTCAGCTTCGCGATCCCTGGTGTGGCCGGCCTGACGGCCATCATTGCGATCATCATCATTGTCCAAAGCGTCATCCTGATCGCATTCGCATATGGCGCCTGGGGCCTCAAGCCGTGGGCCTGGGTGCTCGGCGTCATCGGTGCCGTCCTCGGCATCGTCACTTCGCTGGCCCAGCTCGGCGGGGTCAGCGCCGCCAGCATCGCGGTGGACGTCGTCATTTACGCCGTCATCCTCTGGTACCTGTGGCAGCCGTCTATACAGAGAGCTTTCGGCCGCAACGTCTGACTTCCCGCGGCGACAGAGGGCAGCCGGCTCAGCCGGCTGCCCTCTTACATGCCCAAGGCCCGTAGGGCGGCACGCCCGTCTCGCCGGGGGCGACTGCCGGGCGGCAGCGGGTTTAGCCCGCAGGACACTCTCTAGACTGCGGACGTGGCCGACTTCGACGCCGATGAATTCCGGACCGTCCTGCGCCGCTTTGCGACCGGCGTAGCGGTGGTCACAACCTGGGATGGCGAGCGGCCCTGGGGCACGACCGTCAACTCGTTCAGCTCGGTCTCGCTGCGGCCGCCCCTCGTCCTGGTGGCCTTCGATCGCGGCCGGCGGATCGTGCCGGCCCTGAGTCGGACCGGTCGCTACGCGGTGAACATCCTGGGCGAAGATGAACAGGCCGTTGCCGACTGCTTTTCGGGCGGTCCCGTGCCCAGCCACGCGGGTCGTGTGAGCGGCTCGCCAGCAGCACGTCCGGGCGACGAGCCGCGCGCCGAACTGTGCGGCGCGGAATGGCGCTTGGGGGCCACGAGCCTGCCGGTTCTCGCCGACACAATCGCGTCCCTGGAATGCACCGTCGTCGACGTCCACCCGGCCGGCGACCACGACCTCTACATCGCTCGCGTTGACGCCGCCACCGCCGTGGAAGAGCGGTCGATGCCGCTGCTCTACTACTCCGGCCGCTACCTGCGAATCGAGCGAGCGAGCTCCCACGAGATCGAGGGCAAACCAGAGGACTGACCGGAACGCCAAGGGCGGCCTCTGCGACGGCCCCAGTGCCCGTCCGATGCCGGATCGATCGGCCTCGACCGCCCTTGCCCGCCGAACGTCCCGGCGTCGCCGGGCGAGTCTGTCGCCTCCGCGCACCACTTTCCCAGCCCTGCACGAGGCGGCAAGGCTAGTACTGTTGCACCGCGTAACACATATATCAGTAACTACCTAGACATTCGCTCAGTTTGCTCCCATAGTCCTGCTCTAACTGATGGCTCGGATTTATGGGGTGATCGCCTCGCAAGAGAACTGCAGGGGCGGACGCCGGGCAGACAGAATAAGGGGTGGGAGCCGCAACTCGTGGTGGGTGCACAGGAACCAGATGTATATCCGGATCCACAAGACGAACGGTGCAGCGGAGCACCGAAGTACTAGACGCCCGCAGTACCGATGGCTACCCTTACGGATGCTTAGCGGGTAGGTTTGAGGACCTTTCAGTTTGGAGAAACAAGTGGCCCGGTTTCGAGCAGCCCGGCCGCAGCGGCGTGATCGGCGGCCTATCTGTGCCGCACCTTTCGAGGAGTAGGAGATTGATGGACACCAGCATTACGCGCCCAAAGCGCGCCCGCATTTTCGGTTTGGCTGCAGTGTTCGCATTGCTCGCGATGCTCCTCCCGGCGGCGGCAGGGGTTGTGCTCGGGCACCAGATCACGACCGTTCAGGGAACGGTCGACTGCTCCGGCAACTACTCCATCACGGCCTATGGCGATGTGTACGGCGGGGTTGAGCTAATTGTTAAGCTCAACGGCGTCACCATCTACGACCAGGCGCAGACCGGGTCCAGCAGCGATCAGACGTTCGGGCCGTTTACCGGGTCCGGCGCGTACGCCGGCGAGTCGATCGCAGCCTACCCGAGCGACGACGGTCCTAGTGCCGGTCAGACCAGCACTCTGGTCGCTAATCCCGCGAGCTGCAAAAGCACCCCGTCGGTGACGACGGCCCTCACGCCGCCCGGTCCGGTCAGCATCGGCACCCCGGTCTCCGACAAGGCCACCCTTCACAACGCCAGCCCGAACGCCGGCGGCGACGTTCACTACTACCTGTACAGCGACGACACCTGCACGACGCTGGTGAAGGATCTGGGCGACAAGACGGTCACCAGCGGCACCGTCGGCTCGTCTGACTCCTACACGTTCACGAGCGCCGGGCAGTTCTGGTTCAAGGCCACCTACAGCGGTGACACCAACAACACCGTCCCGGTCTCGAGCGCCTGCACGAGCGAGACCATCGTGGTCAACCCGAACGCCCCGTCGGTGACCACGGCGCTGGTGCCGCCGACCAGCCCGGTCGCGCTAGGCGCCTCCGCCTATGACACCGCGACCATCGTCGGCGGCTACAACCCGACCGGCACGATCACCTACGGCGTCTACAGCGACAACGCCTGCTCCGTGCTGGTGGCGAACCTCACCCCGACACCGACGCCCACTGCCAACGCGCTGGTCGCCGGGGTCCCACCCAACTCGAAGAGCTACACCTTCACCAGCCTCGGGCAGTTCTGGTTCAAGGCCACCTACAGCGGTGACACCAACAACACCGGCCCGGTCTCGAGCGCCTGCACGAGCGAGACCATCGTGGTCAACCCGAACAGCCCGACGATCGCGACCCTGGCCAGCCCGACCATGGGCACGATCGGCGTGGCGATGACCGTGGGTGACACGGCCACCTTCTCCGGCGCCTACAACCCGACGGGCTTGGTCAGCTTCGCCCTCTACAGCGGCACCGTCTGCACCGGCACCCCGGTGGTTAGCGGCAGCGCCGCCATCCTCGACGGCGTGGCGATCTTCTCCACCGGGGCCTCGCTTTGGACACCGACCGCAGTTGGCACTTACACATGGGGTGTCAGCTACATCGGCGATCTTAACAACAACTCTTACTCCGCCTGCGGCGGCGCCTACGAGACGGTGACGATCGGCATGGCCGACCCGACCCTGCCCACCACCCCCAGCGGGGGTGGCCTGCTCGGCAGCGTCCTGAACGACAGCGCGACCGTGACCGGCGGCTACATCCCGACCGGCTCGATCACCTTCAGGCTCTACGGCCCGAACAACACGACGTGCGCCGGCACCCCGATCTACGCCCAGACCGTGGGCCTGAGCGGCACGAGCGCGGCGACCTCGCCCGGCTTCCACACCGCCGCGGTGGGCACCTACGAATGGACCGCCTACTACAGCGGTGACACCAACAACAACCCCGCCTCCTCCGGCTGCGGCGCAGAGGCCGTCGTCATCACCGTTCCCCCGACGATCCCGACGATCACGACAGCGCTGTCCGAGTCGAGTGGCAAGGTCGGCGACTGGGTCTTTGACACGGCGACCCTCTACGGCGTAACTGCGAACGCCGGCGGGACGGTGACCTACACCGTCTACACCAACAACACGTGCACCCTCGGGGCCCAGGGCGCCGGCACGGTGACCGTGACCAACCACTTGGTGCCCAACTCCAACCCCGTCATTTTTAGCACCGTCGGGACCTGGTACTGGCAGGCCGTCTACAGCGGCGATGGCAACAACCGCGGCGCCGCCAGCGCCTGCACGTCCGAGACCCTCGTGATCAACGCAACCCCGACGCCGACCCCGACTTACAGTCAGGCAATCGGGGGCGCGACGGGCGTACCCACCCTGCCGCCCACCAGTTCCAGCAGCAACGGTTCGAACGGCAATTCGGCGCCGTTGCTCGCGCTGCTGATCTGCCTCGCCTTCGGCGGCCTCGGCTTGCTGGCCGTTCAGACCCAGCGACGCTCGATCCGCGGCTGATCCGAGAAGCCAGGCCGCAGGAGCGGTCTCCTGAAACCACGGAACCGGCGGGCTACCAGCCCGCCGGTTTCCTTTGCGCGTAGAGCCGGCGGCAACGGGCGCGTCCACCCGGCCCGCTTCACGCCGCGCAGCCCGGTCGGATAAGTCGCAAACCGCCGCGCGTGTGTAAGGTTGACCAGTTCGGACCGGCGCCGCCAACCGAGCTGGAGGTAACGATGGAGTTCGATCCGGCATCCCGACTCCCTCGGTCGCTGGCGCCCGAGCACGACTGGGCAGCCGCGGCGCGGCTGGTGCGGCCGGCTCTCCGACCGGTGGGCACCTCGGGCACGGACGGCCTGGATCTACGCGTTCCGGCGGGTAACAGCGGACCGGGCAAGCCGATCATCAGGGCCGGACCGGCCGGCCTGCCCATCGTTTACGTCATCCCCGGACCTGGCTTCGACGTACTGGTCGATGTCGAGCACCTCCTCGCCTGGGGTGTTGGACCCGATCAGGTTCACGCCGCGGCCATGTCCAACCTGGGCGCCTGGTCCACTCGTGCCTCCTGGTTGGACGAGGGAGACGGGCGCCGCAGGGTCGTATGGTCGGATTGGGGCGAGGGCCTGGATGCAGCCCGCATCCTGCTCGCGGAGGTCCGCAGCCGCCTCGTTTCGGACCTGTCACCGGCGCACCGCATCCTCGTCGGGCTGCCCGAACGAAACCTCCTGATCGCCGCGGGGCTGGCCGAAGGTGATGACGAGTTCGGGGCGATGTTCGCCGACTACGTGGCCGACCGGGCTCGCACGGCCGACGAGCCGATCGACCGCCGCGTCTTCGAGCTGCTCGATGACGAACTCGTCGAAGTCGAGGCATCGTTCGGAGTTTAGAGGCGCTCGCCGACCCCGGACTGCCTCTGAGTGGCAAGCTGGGCGAGACATGGCCGGTCGGGGCGGCGTGGTCGAATGCCGGGCCCGCAGCTTCGTGTAGGCTGGCCGACATGGAGCGCCGTCGTCTGCTCGATCGCCTGCCTCAGTCCTCGGTAGACGGCCCGGGCGGCTGGCTCCTGGTCGCGCTCTTGGGGATCTACCTGCTGGCTACTACCCAGGGACGCTCGGTTCCGCTGGGGTCGGGGGTCGACTACTGGCCGGCCTGGGGCGCTTCGGTCGCGGCAGCCCTGCTCGGGGCAAGCCTGTTCGCACGCCGCTTCCGCCCGACCGGGCCGTGGCTGCGGCCGGTGGAGGCCGCCGCCGTCCTGGCCGTGGCGGCGATGGTCCTGACGGACCTGACGATGACCTACCAGCCGCTGCGCGATCTCGGCATCTACCTCAAGGCCGGGCAGCACTACCTGGCCGGAACTCCGGTCTACCTGCAGGCGGCGATGACGGCTCGGCCGGCGGACCTGACCGACTACCCGTTCCTCTACCCGCCGCTGACCTTGCCGCTCTTTGCGGTCATGGCACAGCTTCCGACGTCGATAGCCCAGGCGATCTGGGTGAGTGGATCGCTGGCGCTGGGGCTGGTCGCACTGCGCATATTCGGATTGCCGTGGCGCTGGCTGGTGTTCGCCGCGGCCTGGCCGCCACTCTTCCAGGGGCTCTGGGTGGGCAACGTGGCCGTGCCGGCCCTGGCCCTGTTCGCGCTGGGGCCGTGGCTCGGCGAGGGCCTGGTAGTGGGAGCGATATTCAAGTCCTACACCGGCCTCGCCGCGCTGTGGCTGGTTCGCGAGCGCCGCTGGAGGCAGCTGGCGATCGGCGCGGCCATCGTCGTCGCGCTGGCCCTCCTCGCGCTGCCGATCACCGGCGTGGGCCCCTGGCAGGCCTGGATCGAGGGCCTGCGGCTCTATCAAACCTCCCAGCAGAACGTGCCGGTGCTCTACGGGTTCGGCTTGCCGGAGTTCGTCCCGCTATGGGCGTTCGTGGCACTGGCCGCGGCCGCCCTGCTGGCAGCGCTGTGCGTTTCCGGCCGGGAGTCGCTGGCCCGTTTCGGCACCGCCACGATCGTCGCCTCGCCCTCGTTGTGGGGGCACGGGCTGCTCGTGGCCGTTCCTTCGATGCTGTCGCTGAGGGCGCTGTGGCTGTGGCTGGCGATCGGCATCACCTCGGCGCCCGACGGCCTGCAGTGGTGGTGGGCGATCGCTCTGATAGCGGCTTCCTGGTTCGCGCCGGGGATGCGGCGCGCCACGGCCGCGGAAGGATCACGGGTCGAGGGCGGCGCTTACCTAGGAGGAGGCGACACCGAGCCACACGAGCCGCTTCATCCACTTGCCGCAGGCTCAGGGCCCTGGGGCAGACAGGACGGTAGAAACGCAGAGGCCGGCTCCGGGCGGGTTTGACACGCGAGCCGGCGAGCAGCGATGCTCAACGCCGCCATTCCGGCCGCGACCGATCCGGTTGGCCGTGACTCTCCTGCGATTGGGGTAATCGATGATCCGCCGCTCCCGCACCACGATGTCCGCGTTGCTCGGCGCCGCGATGATCGCCGCTTTCGTGGCCGGTTGCGGCACCGCGACGACGACGCAAGCGCTACCTGCCGGCCCCACGGCTTCGCCGGCTGTAGCGGCCGCGTCCTCGTCGAGCGCGCCTTCGGGCAGTGCCTCAAGCGCGGCAGGCGCCTCCGCCTCGGCAGCCTCCGGATCGCCCTTCCAGTCGCCCACGAACGACTTTTCATGCGGGCCTCACCTCGACGCCAAGCTCGAGGATCTGCTGCCGTCGATAATCGGCGGCGTCGAACTTGAGAAGTGCAGCATGGCTCTCTCGGCCTACATTGCGTCCACGAGCGGTGGCGACGACGCCCTCTACGCTCCCTGGCTGGTGAAGTTCGGCAAGATCCCCGACGACGTGACCCTGGCCGTGGCTGTGGATCTGACCGGGCAGGAGAACTTCATCGTCCACGCCATCAAAGTTCCCGGCGTCGCCGACGCAACCCTGAGCTCGACGTTCGCCGACGTGGCCCGCAAGGCCGGCTGGCCGGTCGAAACCAAGACGGTTGCCACGAAGACGGTCCTGCAGATGATCGACCCGACCGCGGCGGCGTCCGGCGGGCTGTCGGTCGGCTACGTTTTCGCCAAGGACAGCGTCCTGTACACGGTTATCACCGACGACTCGTCGCTCCTGTTGGAAGCGCTGATCAAACTGCCTTGACCGCAGGGCCGAGGTCGACGGGCCGCGCAGCCTTACAATCGCCCGATGGCACGTAAGCTCGATCGACCGATTCGCGAAGCCTGGATCGTTGCCGCGCTGCGCACTCCGTTCGGGCGCTACGGCGGGGCGCTGGCCTCGGTCAGACCCGACGACCTGGCCGCGGCCGTGATCCGAGCCCTGGTCGAACGTTCCGGCATCGATCCGGCGCTGGTCGAGGACGTGATTCTCGGTTGCGCCAACCAGGCCGGCGAAGACAACCGGAACGTCGCCCGGATGGCGGCCCTGCTGGCCGGTCTGCCGGTCGAGGTCGGCGGCATGACGGTCAACCGGCTGTGCGGTAGCGGCCTCCAGGCCGTGAACTCGGCCGCCCACGCGATCGCCTCCGGCGACGGCGACGTCTTCATCGCCGGCGGCGTCGAGTCGATGAGCCGGGCTCCTTACGTCATGTTGAAGCCCGAGGCCGCCTACGAACGCGGAACCCACGAGCTCGTCGACACGACGCTGGGCTGGCGCTTCGTCAATCCGGCACTTGCGGCGGCGCACCACCCGTATTCGATGGGCGAGACCGGCGAGAACGTGGCCGAGCGGCTGGGCATCAGTCGCGAGGACCAGGATGCCTTCGCCCTGGCGAGCCAGCGTAAGGCCGCCGCGGCGATCGCCGAGGGGCGCTATCGCGACCAGCTCGTGCCGATCGCGATCCCCCAGCGCAAGGGCGATCCGATCGTCCTGGACTCGGACGAGCCTCCGCGCCCCGACACCACCCTCGAGGGCCTGGCCCGCTTGAAACCGGTCTTCCGAGAGCGCGGGACCGTGACCGCCGGCAACTCGAGCGGCGTCAACGACGGCGCGTCTGCCGCGCTGGTCGTAGAGGCGGAGAGGGCTCGATCCCTCGGCCTGCGGCCGCTGGTCCGGATCGTGGCCACGGCCGTGGCGGGAGTGGACCCGGCCGTGATGGGCCTCGGCCCGATCCCGGCGGTCCGCAAGGCCCTGGAGCGTGCCGGGTTGAGCGTCGCCGACATGGACCTGGTGGAGCTCAACGAGGCCTTTGCCAGCCAGTCGATCGCCTGCATCCGGGAGCTGGGCCTGGATCCGGCGCGCGTCAACGTAGACGGCGGGGCCATCGCCCTGGGCCATCCACTGGGCGCGAGCGGCGGGCGATTGATCACCACCCTGATCCACGGGCTGTGCCGGACCGGCGGCCGCTACGGTCTGGCCTCGATGTGCATCGGCGTCGGCCAGGGAATCGCCACGATCGTCGAGCGGATCGACGGGTAGCCACGCATGACCGCCGAGGTGGCGGGCGGAACGACCCGCGGCGCAACCGGGGAGCCCGCAGACGGCTTCGCCGTCGAGACGCACGAGCTGCGCAAGGAGTTCGGGCGGATCGTGGCCCTGGACGGGCTGACGATGACCGTCCCGCGCGGCGAGGTCTTCGGCCTCCTGGGCCCGAACGGAGCAGGCAAGACCACGGCCGTGAAGCTGCTGCTGGGTCTGTCACGGCCGACGGCGGGGAATGGACGCGTCATGGGGGCGCCGCTCGGCGATGTTGCCGCGCGGCGGCGCATCGGCTATCTGCCCGAGCTGTTCCGATACCAGGGCTGGATGACCGCGCGCGAAGTCCTCGCGCTGCATTGCGAGCTGGCTCGCCTGCCTCGGTCCGAGTGGGAGCCCGAGATCAGGGACGCTTTGGAGCTGGTCGGGCTGGTCGATCGAGCGGACAGTCGAACGGAGACCTTCTCGAAAGGAATGCAGCAGCGCCTCGGTCTGGCGGTGGCTTTGCTCGGTCGACCCGATCTTGTCCTTCTCGACGAGCCGACCTCGGCGCTCGATCCGGTCGGGCGTCAGGACGTCCGCGGAATCATCGGTTCACTCCGCGAAAGGGGCACGACGGTCATCCTCAACTCCCATCTGCTGACCGAGGTGGAGAGGGTCTGCGATCGGGTGGCCATCGTCGATCACGGCCGTGTGGTGGCCGAGCTGAGCGTGGCGGAGCTGACGCGAGAGCGCGGCGTCAGCGTGCGGGTCACCGGCCTGGACGACGTCGGCCGGAAAGTTGCGGCCCGCTACGCCCCGGCCCGCGTCGACGGGGAGTGGCTGTTCGTGGACGGCATCGCCGAGGCGGATGTGCCCCGGCTCGTTGGCGAGCTCGTGGCGCGTGGCGGCGCGGTCCACGCCGTCATCCCCACCCGCCACACCCTGGAAGAGCGGTTTATGTCGCTGCTGGCGCAGGACGGCGCGGGCGGCGCGGATCGACCGGGCGCGGATCGACCGGGCGCGGATCGACCGGGCGCCGACGGGCCACGGCCTCCGGGCACGCCCGGGACGCCTGAGGCCCGGCCGTGAGTGGTATCGCCTCGATCCTCATAGTCGCCAGGCTGACCCTCCGCGAGGCGTTCCGACGCCGACTCCTCTGGGCTCTCGTCGGGCTCACCGTCCTCATCGTTCTCCTGACGGCATGGGGCTTCTCGCGGCTGGCGGAGGCGTCGCCGGTCACAGGCCCCCTCGAGATGCTGGCTATGTCGCAGGTCCTTGTGATGCTCGCGTTCATGTTCAGCTTCGTACTGACGATGACCGCCGTCTTCGCCGCTTCGCCAGCCATCGGGCCGGAGATCGAGAACGGCCTCCTGCTGGCCGTCCTGGCTCGACCGATCCGCCGCGGCGAGGTGTTGCTCGGTCGCTGGCTCGGGCTGGCCGCGATTCTGATCGGGTACGCGATGGTGGCCGGGTACCTGGAGATCGGCGCGGTGGCCTGGGCGACCGGCTACCTGCCGGCCGACCCAGTCCTGGCCCCGCCATATCTGGCCACCGAGGCTCTCGTCCTGCTGACCCTGGCGATCGTCTTCAGCACTCGCATCGCATCGGTCGCAGGCGGGGCGGTAGCCGTCGTCGCCTACGGGCTGGCCTGGATGGGCGGCATCCTCGGAGGTGTCGGCTCTACGCTCGATAGCCCGGTATTGCGCGGCGCGGGTGTCGTCGCCCGGCTGATCCTGCCGAGCGACGTGCTGTGGCGAGGGTCAATGTTCGCGCTGTCGCCGACCGACAGCGTCCTGCAGTCGGCGGGAGTCGGCGCGGATACGTTCCGGATCAGCCCGTTCTTCGCCGGTTCGCCCCCGAGCCCGCTCTGGCTGGCCTGGTGCGTCGTCTGGACGGTCGGGGCGTTGGGAGTCGGGATCTTCCTGTTGCGCCGCCGCGAGCTTTAGCCCGACCCAGGTGCCCGGTGCGCAGGAGCCAACGCAGGAATGCGCCGGCTAATGGGCGATGCGATCCGCTACTTGTAGACCTGCCAGACGAAGCCGTAACAGACGAAGGCGAAACTCAGCCCGATCAGGACCCGCTCAAGGTTGCCGAACCGATCTCGCAATGCGATCGCGACAAGGACGAGCAGGAACGGCACGAAGTCCATGGCGTAGCGATAGCCGTAGGTGTCCGCACCTCCGCCGCCGTAGTAGAGAAAGACCGGGATAGCGGCCAGGATCGCAGCCGACCACATCACCTGGTTGACTCTTTCACGCAGACCGGCACCGACGGCAATGAGGAGCGCGGGAGTGGTCAGCAGGATGGAGTGGCCTTCGACGCTCGGCACGAGCCAGGGGAACGCGTCTCGGACCGTGTAGCCGCCTCCGATGAACAGAGCCAGGTTCGTGGGGACGTGGACGATCGAGAAGAGACCCTGATCGCGCAGCGCCTGCAGAGGCCCCGTGATCCAGGCGATGTCGTAGCCGGTCTCGAACGGGGAGCCGAACCGCACCCAATCCCACCACCCGGTCACGGCCAGTGCGCCGAACAGAGGCAGAGAGAAGGCGACCGCGACCTTGACTCGATCCTTCGCCTCGGCCAGCAGCGCCAGACCGAAGGGCACTGCGACAACCAGCAAGGTGGGCCGAGCCAGCGCGGCCAGGCCGATGAGCAAACCCACCACCAGGGGCCGCCGTCGGTCGTGCCACTCGATCAGGGCCAGGAAGGTCAGCAGCACCGCCTCGAGATGGGCCAGGTAGTAGAAGTCGCCTTCGATCGTGAGGGTGAAGAGGAGCGTTCCGAAGGCACCGAGCGCGGCCAGCCAGTAGTCGGCAGATCCCCCGGGCCCGTATCGACGGGCCAGCGGAAGGGCCAGCCAGCCGGCCACGATCCCGATCCCGGCGGAAACGATCCAGCGCGAGAACGGCCACAGCACCTGGAAGGGAACGAAGACCAGGTAGGGCACGGTCGGTAGCAGGCTCATCGCCTGGTAATTGCGGCCGTCGATCGTCACGATGTCGTTGATCGTGGTCAGCGAGCTGAGATCGGAACGACCCACGAACAGATCGCTCGCCAGGATCATCATGTGGTCCGGGCCCCAGCTCAAGGCCTGGCTCCTGACGAACGTGGCGCCCCCGTAGACGAAGGCGACCAGGAGCATCCAGGCGACCGCGCCGGGGTCGTCCCGCAGCTGGGTCGCGCGACCCCGAACCCACTCCAGAACCCTCACGGATCCTCCGCTGCGACCGGCCGGGACGACGAGACCCGGGTGGGCCGATCCTAGCATCGCGCCACGATGGCACCTGGCGTCCGCGGCAGGCTTCGCCCGGCCACGCTATGAGTTACGGTAGGCTATCGCCGTGCCAGGCAAGAGGCCGAAGCCGGCCACCGACCAGAACGCCGTGGCCCCCGCGCCGGTCGAGACCGCCGGCAGGCGGGTCGTCGTCGTCATGCCCGCCTACAACGCCGCTAAGACGCTCGAGCGGACCTATCACGACATACCGCACGAGATCGTCTCCAGGATCATCCTCGTCGACGACGTCTCCGGGGACGACACCGTCGCCGTCGCCCGCCAGCTCGGTCTGGACGTGATCATTCATCGCCAGAACCTGGGCTACGGCGGCAACCAGAAGACCTGCTACGACGCGGCCCTCGAGGTCGGCGCCGACGCGGTCGTGATGCTTCACCCCGACTACCAGTACGACGCCACTCGAATCCCCGAACTGGTCGAACCGATACTCAACGGGACGAAGGACCTGATGCTGGGCAGCCGCTTCCTCGGCGACCCACTCGCGGGCGGCATGCCGCGCTGGAAGTACGTGAGCAACCGCTTCCTCACGGCCGTCGAGAACCTTACCTTCGGTCTCCATCTGTCCGAGTACCACACCGGCTTCCGCGCCTACAGTCGCGGTCTCCTCGAGGCGATCCCGTACCGCCTCAACAGCAACGATTTCGTCTTCGATCAGGAACTCGTTGCTCAGGCAGTGGCGTGCGGGATGCGTGTTGGCGAGATCTCCGTCCCGACCCGGTATTTCGCGGAGGCGAGCTCGGTCAATTTCCGCCGCAGCGTCGTCTACGGCCTGTCCACGCTGCTGGTGGTGGTGCGGTTCGTGCTGCACCGACTGCGACTGCGCCGCTCGGGGAAGCTGGCAGGCCGAAAGCCGACGACTCGGTGAGGAGCGTTACCACCGGCCTGGCTCGGAGCGGCATCGGCATCCTCATCTCGCTCGTCTGCCTCTACCTGGTCCTTCGTGGCGTCGACCTGGGTCAGACCGCCGGCATCCTGGGGGGCGCCCGGCTTCCCTGGCTCGGTCTCGGGGTAGTGGCCGTGACCGCCGACCTGGTTTTCCGCGCGCTTCGCTGGCAGGTCCTTATCGCCCCCATCCGGCCCGTGCCAATCCGACGCCTCAGCAGCTACATGCTCGTCGGCTACCTGGCCAACAACGTCCTGCCGGCACGCCTCGGAGAGCTGGTCCGGAGCCACTACCTGGGCGACCGCGAGGGCATCAGCCGCAGCGCCACGCTGGGAACGGTGGTCGTGGAGCGTGTCGTGGATACCGTCGTACTGGTGGGCATCGGAGCGGCGGCCATCCTCGTCCTCAACGTCCGGGGTGTGGTGGTCAGCGCGATCCTCGTTGGCGTGGCGCTCGCCGGGCTGCTGGTCGTTGCCCTGGCCGCGGCCCTGGCGGCTCACCGTCTTCCGGGCGCACGGCGCATCAGCGCTTTCCTGGGCCGCTGGCCACGCCTGAAGGGCATCATCCTGCGGTTGCGCGAGGGCTTGCGCGTGGCCGCTCTCCCCAGAACGGTCGCTGCATCGGCCATCCTGAGCGTAGCCGCGTGGAGCTGCACCGTGATCGCGGTGCTGGCCGTGGGACAGGCGCTGGGAATCGAGCTGACCGTCGGCGAAGGCGCGTTGCTGGCCGCCGGCACGAACCTGGCCACGGCAATTCCCTCGGGCCCAGGCTATCTCGGTACGTTCGAGTACGCCGGTCAGACGATCGCCGCGGCCTTCGGCTTGCCGGCCGCCAAAGGCCTGGCCCTGGCGTTGTTGATCCACGTCCTGACGCTCGCGGTCAGTTCGGCCGGCGGCGCAGCCGCCCTTGTCCGACTTGGCTGGACGCGAGGCGGGGCGGTGGCCGGTGCCGCGACGAGGAACACTGCCAGCGACACCGACGCGGAGGCGCTTCCCGTTCGCGGTCGTGGCGGCCCGGAAGTTACGCCTGGGCCGTGACGGCAGCGTCCCGGGGGGCTATGTTGCTTCTCACAATGTCAGTCGATCAAGGCTCCGTTCGTTCCGACGATGCCCGCTGGCTCGAATGGGTCGGCCGTCTTCTCGCCAGCCTCGGCTTCGAGCTGGTCGAGCCAGATCCAACCCGGGGGGACGACATCGGCCACCTGCTTGCCGCGCTCCGGCCTCAGCCGACGCTGCAGCACTTCGACGCCGAGTCGATCGACTACTGGATCACCGACGGAGCTCGCGGCCGCGCCGCCAGGCTCGACCGCGAGAGCCGCTTCCCGGTGGCCTCCGACTACGCGTGGGGCCGGATCGTTCTCACCGACCGGTTGGTCGTCAAGAACGAGTTCCTAAGTTTCGGCGGCACGCTCCGAGCCCAGGAGACGGCCGACGGAACGGTCCTCGTCGACTTCAGTTCGAACGCCCCGATCCTGCGCTGGAGCGGCCACAGCCAGAGCACCGATCCGCTGGCGGCCGAGGTCGGCGCGTTCTTCGCCCGAATCAAAGTCCCGATCGACTTCGTGCCCGGTGCCGAGGCGTTCGTTTCACGGGCGGCGCCTCGAGTCCTCTACTGCGCCTTCATCCAGCACGTCCGCGAGCGCCTGACCCAGAAGCGAACGCTGCGCGAGGCCAATCGCCGGCTCGCGGATTGGAGCGCGCATGAGAGCCAGCGCATCGAGGCGTCGGCGCGGGGCGACTGGACGGCGGCGGCGGAGCTGCGGCGCCAGCTGGGCACAAGCGGGGCGACCGGCGGCGGGTAAGACCGGGCAACGTCGGGCGACTGCAGAATCGTTGACGGCGCCCTCACGGGCGCCGTCAACTCGCTCTGAATATCGGTCCGAGGCGGAGCCTGACCTCAGGAAGGCTTGACGCTGGGAGAGGCGCTCGGCGAAACACTCGGCGAGAGTGACGCCGACGCGGCGGCGCTCCCGGACGCACCGGCCGATGGGCTGGCCAGCCCAAGGGCCCCGTCGATCGCAACCTGGATCTCAGCGTACGTCGCGACCTGGCCGGAGACGCCCACGAGCTTCTTGTTCACGTAGATCGCCGGAGTTCCGCCCGCGTCCGAGGGGAGGCTGGACTGCTCGGCGGCAATTGCGCTGTCATGCGTGCCCTGGTCGAGGCACGGCTGGAACTTCGTCATGTCGAGACCGGCCGCTTTGCCGATCTCGGAGAGTCTGGCCAGGGTGAAGGCCGACGCAGCCTCAGTCGGCGACTGGTTCGCATACAGCCAGTCGTGCATCGTCCAGAACTTGCCCTGGTCGGCCGCACACCACGCCGCGTTCGCGGCGTCGCGCGAGGCGGTGCTGCCGTCGTTGGCGTCGATCGTGAGGAAGTCGTGCCAGACCAGGTCCGCCTTGCCGGTGGCTACGTAGTTGGTGATGAGGCTCTGCTCGGTCCCGCCGGTCGTGAAATCGAAGCACGCGGTGCAGCGGAAGTCGCCGTACAAGTCGACCGTCACGGGCGCATTGGTATTGCCCAGGGTTCGGTCGCTTTCCGGAATGTTCGCCGACGTGACGACCCCGGGAGCGATCGGCGTGCCGGTACTTGTCCCGCCGCTGGATTGCGTCAGGAACAGGGCGGCACCGACGATGGCCGCCGCAACGACGACAAAGACGATGCTCCACATCACCAGCCGGCTGGAACCGTTGCCACCCGACCCGCGCGTTCCGGCCCGGGTCAGGGCCCGATTCGCCTCACGGTTCGCCAGGCGCTGCTGCCTGGCCGAGCGGCGGCTCGTGGGCGGCACGCCGCCACCTGAGGATGGGCGCCCGCTCGGACGGTTTGATGTCATCGCGTTATCCCTCGTGCGTTGCTTGGTGAGGAGCTACGTGTCACGTGAGCCCGTCGGCCGAAACCGCGTTTGGGTTGGGCGTCCGCAGGTAGACCCACAGGGCAATGACGAACCTGAGAACGAGAGAGAGGCCGTAGGACTCGCACCAGACGCACACAGCGTGGATCAGGAATATCTGCGCGAACTGGAACCAGCCCTCAAAGATCACGCCGATGAGCGACAGGCCGTAGTGGAACAGCAGGAGCCTGTAGTTGTTGGTGCGCCACCACGCGATCGCAAGCGTGAACAGCGTGATCGACAGGAACACGCCGTAGACGGCGACGGGAATCCCGGCGAACGGGCGCGAATAGACGCTGTGCTGAACCGTCTCGCAGCCGTGCAGGGGACCGCACTGGACCTCCCCACCTGGTGTGAGCTCGATGATGGCCAGGTACGAGGCGATCCCGAAACCGATCAGGTCGAGGGCCGCGAGCACGAGCCCGGGGTGGATGTGCCTGATCCGGCCCCACAGTGACGGTTGGGCGGCCGCGACGGCCTTGCTTGTTCTTGCCATTCCTCCTGCCTTCGTGTTGCGCCGGTGGGGCCACAGTTGCCGAGCTCGCCCGCGGGCGCGCCGGCCGAAGCGTCCGCATATGGTACTCGACATGCGCGGTTGAGACCTGGTATCATCCGGCCACCGATGAGACCGAGTATCAGCGCCGATCCGACTGAACGCATCGTCCGAGCGCTCGAACGGGCAGGTTACCAGGCCACGCCGAACCGGCGCTTGGTGGCCTCGCTTGTTGCGGCCACCGGAGGACACTTCACCGCGGCGGACCTGTTGGAGCGAGGCCGTCATGAGCGGGTCACCATCGGTCGGGCGACTGTCTTCCGGGCGCTCGAGCTGCTCGCCTCACTTCGCGTCGTCGAGCGGCTCGACCTGCCCAACGGATCGCACGCATACGTGCTGTGCGACCCCGACGAACACCACCACCACCTCGTTTGCTCGAGCTGCGGGCGGAGTGAGGACGTAGCCGACGGCGAGCTGGCTCGATTGGTCGATGAGATAGGGCAGCGCCACGGATACCAGGTGGCGTCCCATCGACTGGAGCTCTTCGGGACGTGCCTCGTGTGCGCAGCGGCCGCGGAAGCCGCCGCGGAGGCCGCCGGCGAGATCGGAGGTCCGCCATGACCCGGAATCGCGCTCGAAGCCGTGCGACATGGCTCGCCTTGGGCCTCGCTCCCGTACTCCTGCTGGCCTTCGCCGGCTGCTCGTCGAGCGACAGCTCGTCGACCGGTTCATCAGGCGGGAAGATCAACGCGGTCGCGGGCGAGAACTTCTACGGCGATCTCGTCTCTAGAGTCGGCGGCGACCTCGTGTCCGTCACCAGCATCCTGAGCGACCCCAACGTCGACCCGCACACGTACGAGAGCAGCACGCAGAACGCCCAGGCAGTCGCCGACGCCACCCTGGTCGTGGAGAACGGGCTCGGCTATGACTCGTTCGTCGACCAACTGATCGCGGCTTCGCCCCGCTCCGACCGCAAGGTGATCGACGTCCAAACGCTGCTCGGCCTCCCCGACGGTGTAAACCCACACGTCTGGTACGACCCGAGCACGATGCCGAAGGTCGCCCGGGCGGTCGCCGACGCGCTCGAAGGACTCCAGCCCGCATCGAAGTCGACGGTGGAGGCAAACCTCAACACATACCTGGACTCGTTCGCGCCGCTGACCGCCAAGATTGCCGAGCTCAAGGCTCGCTTCCCCGGCACCCCCGTCGCCTACACGGAGCCCGTACCGGGGTACCTGCTTGCCGCCCTCGGCTTCCCGGTGCTGACGCCGGAGGGCTTCGCCAAGGCAATCGAGGGCGGCACGGACCCGGCCCCGGTCGACGTCGCCGCTCAGCAGGACCTGCTCACCGGCCACAAGGTCAAGCTCCTGCTCTATAACAGCCAGGCCACCTCTCCGGTGACCGAGTCCATCAAAACTCTAGCGGCGCAGTCGGGCGTGCCGGTCGTCGGCGTGTCGGAGACCATGCCCCCGGGCGACTCGTTCGTCGGATGGCAGCTGGCCCAGCTCAACGCAATCGAATCGGCGCTCGGAGGGGGCGCGTGAGCGGCAACGGGAGGTCTCGCAGCCTGGGCGCATCCCTCGCGGCGTCGCCGTCGGATCAACCCGCAATGTGCTTCGATCAGGCGACCCTCGCCTACGACGATCGCGTCGTCTGGTCGGAGCTGTCGATAACCGTGCCGCGGGGCGAGTTCCTGGCGGTGCTCGGGCCAAACGGATCGGGCAAGACTTCGCTGCTGCGGGCGCTGCTCGGCCTGGCCCCCCTGGCGAGTGGCTCGCTGGAAGTGCTCGGCGGGCCGCCGCGGCGCGGCAACCCGGCCATCGGCTACATCCCGCAGCACGCCGGATTCGACCGCGACGTCCCGCTCCGCGGACGCGATCTCGTCGGCCTGGGAGTGGACGGGCACCGCTGGGGCTTCGGGCGGCTATCTGGAGAGGGTCGGACGCGAGTAGAGGCAGCACTGGAAGCCGTCGCTGCCGGGCCCTACGCAAATGAGCCGATCGGCCGTTTGTCCGGTGGGGAGCAGCAACGCCTCCGTATCGCCCAGGCCCTCGTCGGGAATCCGCAGCTGCTGCTCTGCGACGAGCCGCTGGCCAGCCTGGACATGCGCTACCAGCAGGAGATCACGGAGCTGATCGGCGGCTGGGCGCGAGACAGGCGTGGCACGGTGGTGTTCGTAACTCATGATGTCAACCCCGTCCTCGGCTATGCCGACCGCGTCGTCTTCGTAGTGAACGGCCGCTGGGCCGCCGGTCCAACTGACGAAGTCCTCACGAGCGAAAAGATGTCGGGGCTGTACGACGCCCCCGTCGAGGTCCTGCGGGTGCGCGGCCGGATCGTCGTGGTCGGCGAGGCGAGCGGCACAGGCTTCGACATCGACGAACCGCACCATTTCCCTGAGCCGGTGGGAGCGCACTAGTGATAGACCAGCTCCTCCACCTGCTCCCCTACGCTTTCGTCCAGGACATGCTGGTGGCCGGCGTTCTCGTGTCGATAGTCGCCGGACTGGTCAGCCGTTTCGTGGTGGCCCGCAACATGTCGTTCGCGGTGCATGCCCTGGCCGAAGTCGGATTCACCGGCTCGGCGGGCTTCATCCTCATAGGCCTCTCTCCGGTCCTCGGGCTCCTGACGGGATCGCTCGTGACCGCCTTCTTCATCGGGGCGCTGGGGCTGCGCATCCGCGAGCGGGACGCGGTGGTGGGCGTCGTGATGGCCTTCGGTTTGGGCCTCGGCGTCCTCTTCATCACGCTATACGCCCGATACTCTCTTGCCTTCACGATCCTATTCGGGGCGATCACGACCGTAAGCCAGGGCGACCTGATGCTGCTGGTGGCGATGGCCGCGCTGACGATAGTGGGCCTGGGCGTCATGTACAGGCCGCTCACCTTCGCGACCGTGGACCCGGTCGTCGCCGAGGCGCGCGGCGTACCGGTTCGGCTCATCTCGATTCTGTTCCTGCTGTTGCTCGCGGCCGCGGTCGCGGAGGCGGTCCAGGTCGTGGGCGTGTTGCTGATCCTGACGCTGCTGATCACGCCCGGAGCCACGGCGGAACGCCTGACGGCTCAGCCGGGACTGGCGACCGCGGCCAGCGTCGGCGTTGCCCTGCTGGCCACGCTCGGCGGGATCCTGCTCGCCCTGGTGACCGCGGTTCCGGTGAGCTTCTACGTGACGACGATCGCCTTCGTCTGCTACCTCGCGGCGAGACTGGGCGCGCCAGCCCTGGGCAGGTTCCGGGGAAACCCGACGGCCTAGCCGGCGCGGCGGGCGGCGAGGAACTCGTCGAGCTCGGCGGCCGTAGGCATTCCTTCCCGGGCCCCGACGCGAGTCGTGGCCAGAGCGCCGGCGGCAACCGCCCGTTGAACGGCCTCCGACAGCGGGCGACCCTCGGCCAGCGACGCGGCCAGCGCCCCGCAGAAGGCATCGCCGGCGCCGGTGCTGTCGACGGTGGCAACGCGATCGGCCGCGACTTCCCAGACGCGGTAATCGCCGATGCGAGCCGCATCGGCAGGGGCGCCATCAGCGGGCGAGGCCGGCGTTGCGGACGCAGCCGAAGCCACAGCGGCCGCATCCACATGATCAGGCCTGGCGGCGTTGCCGGCGAGGCCCGAACCTGCGCGCTCCAAAACCACGACTCCTGACGGACCGAGAGTCACGATCACGGCCTTTCGGACGCCGGGCCCGTCAGGTCCCGGATCCAGCAGCGAACGCGCCCGCGCGGCCGCACCGGCGCTGACGCCGACTCTCCTTCCGGTCCTTTCGGCCTCCGCCTGGAGCAGCGTGGCGAGCTCGTTGCGGTTCGGAGTGACGATGTCGGCCAGTCCGAAGATCGACCGGTCGATACCGATGGCCGGCGCCGGGTTGAGGATCGTCGTGGCGCCTGCGGCGTGGCCGCAAACCAGGGCCTCGCGGACGACGTGGAGAGGCACTTCGTTGCAGACGAGCAGGGTGTCCCCGACGAGCGGGCCGAGCCTCGACAGCGCGTCGCGGACGTAGCCGGTCTCGATGGCGCCGTTCGCTCCGGGAACGACGGCGATCTCGTTCTCGCCGGCCTCGTCGACGAGAATAAGCGCGACTCCCGTGGCCTGGCCGGGCAGCGATTCGACCATCGAGACGTCGACTCGTTCGGACACGAGGGCCCGCCGGGCCTCGACCTCAAACGTGTCGTCGCCCACGGCCCCGATGAATAGCGTTGGTCGGCGCAGCCGGGCCGCAGCAACGGCCTGGTTGCCGCCCTTGCCGCCATGATGACGCTCGTAGCTGCCGCCCGTCACGGTCTCGCCGGGATGCGGCAGATGGGGAACTCGCGCGACCAGGTCGATGTTGACCGAGCCGACCACGATCACGCGGCCGCTCATGTGCTCATGCCTCCCTGGTGACGCGGCGCCGGCTCTGCGACGCCTTCAACAGAGATTGTGCGGCACGGGTGCGCTTCTCGGCACGCCAAAAAGCGGTTGGCCGGTTCGGACCGGGTCGGATGGGGCGGGCTGCACGCGCCGGGTCGCATGACGGCCGGTCGGGTGCCACGGAACTGGTCGCCTGGGGGCCGGCCGGGTGCCTCGGCCAAGTGCCCCGGCCAAGGAAAAGCCCCGTCCGGGCGGGGACGGGGCTGGGAGAAGCGTGACTGGCGGGCTCGACCGGATTCGAACCGGCGGTCTCCAGCGTGACAGGCTGGCATGTTAGGCCGCTACACCACGAGCCCGCGCCGAGCGCGAAGAATAGCAGGTGCCGGCTCGGATGTCCGGGCGTACGTCTCGGGGGCGAATAGTAATCGTCCGCCACCGACGACCGCGACGGTCGCCGCGCACAGACGTCCTATACTCGACCGGGCAGGCCCTTCCGGGCAACGCGGCAGCCCCCACCGCGTGCCACCGTCAGATGATGTCCCACGCCCAGTGCCGTGCACCGAGGACTCGATTCCACATGATCGATCTCCGCAGCGACACCGTCACCCACCCGACACCGGCCATGCGCAAGGCCATGTTCGAGGCCGAGGTCGGCGACGACGTCTTCGGCGACGATCCGACCGTCAACGCCCTCCAGGAGCGCGCGGCCGAGCTGCTCGGCAAGGAGGCGGCGCTATTCGTCGCCAGCGGCTCCATGGCGAATCTCGTCTCACAGCTTGCCCACCTAGGCCGCGGCATGGAGACGATCGCCGGGGCCAGCACGCACATGGTCGACGACGAGCAGGCTGGCCATGCCGTCGTCGTCGGGACCTCGATCAGGCAATTGCCCGAGAACCCCGACGGCACCTTCGATCTCGATGAGCTCGAAGAAGCCTTCCGCGATTCGCGCGATGCCCACCAGGCGATCAGTGGGCTCGTCGCCATAGAGAACACCCACGCCCACTCGATGGGCCAGCCGCTCTCCCTGGGTTACACCCGAACCGTGGCCGAGATCGCCCATCGGCACGGAGTGCCGTTGCACGTCGACGGAGCGCGCTTCTTCAACGCGTCGGTCGCCCTGGGCCTGACGCCGCGGCAGCTGGCCGAACCGGCCGACTCGGTGGCGTTCTGCCTATCGAAGGGGCTGGCTTGCCCCGTCGGTTCGCTCGTCGTCGGCTCGAAGGACTTCATCCACCGGGCGTGGCGCGGCCGGAAGCTCGTCGGCGGCGGCATGCGCCAGGTCGGTGTGCTGGCCGCGGCGGGTCTGGTGGCCCTCAGCGACGGACCCGACGGCATGATTGCCCGGCTGGCCGAGGACCACGTCAACGCCCGCCGCCTGGCCGACGGGCTCGCCGCGATTGACGGCATCGAATCGGCCGGCGGGCTGGCGCAGCCCACGCCCGGGCAGTTGGACCCGAGCCGCACCACTACCAACTTCGTGGTCTTCCGCGTCCGCGAGGATCGGGCCGCCTTCCTCGACGCCCTGAGATCCCGGGGCGTGCTGATGATCGATTACAACCACGGCACCGTCCGGGCCGTGACCCACTACGGCGTCTCCGCCGCCGACATCGAGCGCGTGCTCGAGGCAACCGCCGACGCCCTCCGCGAAACTGCGGCCACCCCGGCCGCCCCAACAACCACGCCTGCCAACGCCGCGGCAGCCACAGCCCTGGAGCGATAGATGGCCGAGCTCGTTCTTCCCCGCCCCGTTTCTCAGCCGACCGCAGGCCCGCTCGACGGGGCGTTCTGGGATCTGATCGAGGCCGACTTCCGCCGCATGATCGAGATCCACCCGATCTTCGGCACGTATCTCGGCATTCACGACGGCGACGGCCGACTCGACGATGCCACGCGCGACGCCGTAGTCCAGGACATGTCCGATGCAACTAGGCTCCTGCGCGAGGTGGAGGCGATCGACCCGGCCGGATTGTCCGAGGGCGTCCGCCTGGAGCGGGAGCTGGCCCTGCACAACCTTCGCCGAGAGCTGTTCGACCTGGATATCCACCGAGTCTGGGAGCGCCGGTCCACGGCCATGGATCAGGTCGGTGACGCGCTGTTTAGCGTCTTCGCCCGCGACTACGCCCCCCTGGCCGAACGGCTTGCCTCGCTGACCTCCCGAATGGAGGCAATTCCGGCGGCCCTGGAACAGCACAAGACCCGAGCCACGGCGCCGCAGGTTCGGCTCTGGCAGGAGCTCGAGATCGACGCCGGCGATCAGATGCCGTTCCTGTTCAACGAAGTCAAGGCCGCCGGAGCAGGCGTCCTGGACGAGCGCGCTCAGGCCCGCCTGGACAGGGCCGTGGCGACGGCCGGTGCCGCGGTGACCGCCTACATCGAGACAATCAAGGGCGCGATGGGTTCGACCGTCGAGAGCTGGGCCCTCGGCTCGGAGGCATACGACCAGCTCGTGGGGCTGCGTGCGTTCGATGGCCTGGACGCCTCGCAGATCCTCGAGATCGGGCACCAGCAGCTGGCCTTGAACAAGGCCGCTCGCGTGGAGGACGCCCGCCGGATCGACCCGACGGTCGAGGAGTCGGTCGTGGTCGACCGCGTCAAGTCGAACCACCCGGCGACGTTCGATGAAGCGTTGACCACCTACAAGGACGCGATGAACCGAGCCCGGGCCCACATCGTCGAGCACGACATCGCCACGATGCCGCCGGGCGAGCAGATTTCGGTGATCGCCACGCCAGAGTACCTGCGAACGGTGATCCCATTCGCGGCCTACTTCGAGCCGCCCAAGTTCGACAAGCACCCGTCGGGTATCTACATCGTCACTCCCTCCGTCGGCGGGGACCCGAACGCGATGCGCGAGCACAACTACGCCTCGATCAGCAACACCAGCGTCCACGAGGCCTATCCGGGCCACCACCTTCAGCTCTCCGCTGCGACGCGGCATCCCTCGCTCGTCCGACTGCTGACTGACGCCCCCGAGTTCGTCGAGGGCTGGGGCATGTACAGCGAGCAGATGATGCGGGAGCAGGGCTTCGACGACGGGCCCGAGTTCCTGCTGGCGATGCACACCGACGCGATCTGGCGAGCCTGCCGGATCATCCTCGACGTGAGAATGCACCGCGGTGAGCTAGCGGTCGACGAAGCCACTGCCTTCCTCGTCGAACACACCGGCTTCGAGCATGCGAACGCGCAGGCCGAAGTCTTCCGGTACACGTACACGCCCACTTACCAGCTCAGCTACCTGTTGGGCAAGGTTCTGCTGCTCCAGTTGCGCGCGGACGAGCAGCGCCGTCTCGGCGACCGGTTCAGCCTCAAGAACTTCCACGACACGCTGCTGCGCAACGGCTCGCTACCGATCAGCTTCCAGCGCAGGCTGCTGGTGACCGAGGCCTCGAACGGGTAGCGTCTCGTCGTGCTGGTAATCCCGTCGATTGACATCGCGAACGGCCGCTCCCGCCTGGTCCACTGGCCTGGTGCGGCCGCCGGTGTCGGCACCCCAACCGACAGACCGGATCGGATCGCCGAGCGTTTCGTGGCTCTGGGCGCGAGCATGATCCACATCGTTGACATGGACGGGGCCCGCGCCCGGCGTCCGGCCAATCTCGAGACGATCGGCCGCGTGGCCTCGCGAGTGGCGGTGCCACTCCAGGTCGCCGGGGGCATGGAAGGGGCGGACAATATTCGCCTGGCGTTTGCCGCCGGCGCGACGCGCGTGGTCGTTTCGATGTCGGTCGCAGACCGCCCCGAGCTGCTCCAAGAGTGCCTTGACGTGACCGGGGACTGGCTTGCCGTGGGGTTGGACCCACGGCCGGACCGGATTGCCGCGTATCCTTGGCGTAGATTCGCACCGCCGAGCTTGATCGATCTCGTCGGCGAGCTCCAGGACCGCGGGGTCCGCCGGGTCGTCCTGTCATACGGCAGTGCGGTTCCGGACCCGGAGTTCCTGGCCGGTCTGGCGCGGACGGTCGGCGCCGAGCTGCTCGTGGCGGGCGGATCCGTGAATCTCGATACCATCAAGGGCCTGCGAGACGCCGCGATCGCAGGCATCATCCTCGGAGCGCCACTTCTGTCGGGAGCGATAGACTTCGCCAGAGCCCTGGAGGCCGCCGCATGATCCTCGCGCACAACATGACATCCGCACGCCGGCTCGCGACCGTCGGCCTCGTCGCGCTGCTCTTCGCCGGCTGCGTCGCCATTCCCAACGTCACTCCAACGCCGTCGCCGTCACCACTGCCGACCATTCCGCCCACGACCCCGCTCTACACCCTCGGCCCAACGATGTCGCCGTCGCCGTTCGGTTGCCCGACCTCTGCTCCGGCCCCATTCACCGGCACGGCCACGGTCACGATGACCACCAATTTCGGCAACATGGTGATCAAGGTGGACGGCAGTCTCGGCCCCAACGCTGCCGGCTCCTTCGTAGCCATGTCCCGCTGCGGTTACTACAACAACGTCATCTTCCACCGCGTGGTCCCCGGCTTCATCATTCAGAGCGGCGACGGTGAATACGCCCGCCTGCCCAACCTCGGGTTCGGGTTGATGGGCACGGGCGGTCCGGGCTGGACCATCAAGGACGACCCCGTCACGACGACTTACAAGCGCGGCACGGTGGCCATGGCCCGTACTGGAAGCACGGACTCCGGCAGCACCCAGTTCTTCATCGTTCTCGATGACTCGGCCCAGACTAGCCTGGGCGCGTCCACGGCCAACAACTACGCCATCTTCGGCAACGTGACCACCGGCATGGACGTCGCGGACAGGATCGCAGCCGTTCCGCTCGGCGGTGAGCCGGACGTAAGCGGCGGCACGCCCTCGATGCCGCTCCAGCCCGTGGTGATCACCAGCACGATCGTCACCACTCCGTAGCGGTAACGGGGCGGGCGGCGGATCCGCCGGCTCTTGGCCGGTCCCGACAAGCGGTTCGGCCGCGGCGCATTCGTCGCGATGCGGCGATCCGTGGCACCCTTGTCCGCACAAGCGCCGCCCGAAATACACGGAACAGGAGACGCGGATGACCAGGGCCACGATCGTCACCGACAAGGGCGCCATCGAGATCGAGTTGAGCGCCGAGAGCGCCCCAAGAGCGACGGCCAACTTCGTCGAGCTCGCCCGCAAAGGCTTCTACGACGGCGTGGTCTTCCATCGCCTGGTGTCGGGCTTCGTGATCCAGGGCGGCGACGGAGAGCACGGCCATATCGATCGACTCGACCGCGGGCGCCTCGGTACCGGCGGCCCCGGCTACAAGTTCGCCGACGAGCCGTTCGAGGGCGACTACGTTCGTGGCGCCGTGGCGATGGCCAACGCCGGTCCCAACACCAACGGCAGCCAGTTCTTCATCTGCCTGACCGACCTGTCGGGTGGGCGGCTGCCGAAGAAGTACACCCTCCTCGGGACGGTGACGAAGGGCATGGACGTGGTCGATGCCATCGCGGCATCCAAGTGCGACTCACGTGACCAGCCGGTGGAGCCAACGGCCATGCGCTCGGTCAGGATCGCCGAATAGCCGGGATCGAGGGGCCCATTTCGGAGCCTGCCGCTCGGCGGTCTCGGCGTCTTCCTGCGCACAACCAGAATGGACGGCTCCGTCCGATCCGAATCGGGTAACGCGCGCTTTTCCGTCGGGCTTTGTGACGCCTTCCCCGGAACGTTCCGAAGGTCGCAACACAACCCCAACCGAAGCCTTACAAAGTTGCGGGATTTTAACCGAACCGACCGCCAAAACCCTTGGATTGAAGGCAGAATGGGCTGTAGACTTTAGAAGCTGCCAGTCAGCCTGCTGCCCCAGTTACAGGGTCATGGGTAGGTCGGGTTAGGGTAGTCGGTGCAGCCGACGTGATAGATGCCTTTGTAGCGTGGCAGAAGACGATCCGTCTTTGACGGTTCGACCCTTCACCGGGACAGCAACGAAGCGGCTCCTTCGGGAGCCGCTTCGATCTTTATGGTCGGATTCGAGGCGACGGGGCCCCTGAACCGACGGCCTCAGGGCGTGGGCGGTCGGTCGCCGACCAGCGGCAGAAGGTGGGCGTCGATTTCGGCGTCGCCGGGGCCGCAGTCGACCTTCGCCAGCACCCACGACTCCACATGGTCGACGTGCGCCCCGGGCTCGAGCCTGGTCATCGGTCCCAGCGTTTCAACCTCGAGCATGTCGGGATCGGTGTACGTCTCGGTGTTGCAGCCCATGTCGGCGTAGATCGCGTGAGGCTCGTACCCGTAGCGCGTGATGAACGCGGCGCCGTCGAGAAGGTACGCCGCCCAGCCCTTTCGGTTGAGCATGCCCGCCTTCTGCTCCGTCGTCGCGCCCGGGTCCTGGCGGAGCTGGACGTACCGGCGACCCCAGGTCCATCGGGGATCGCTCATGTCGGTGTAGGACCACAGCACCAGGGATCTCGCAGGTGCGAGCGCGTCCGGATGAGGAATGAAATCCTCCTGGGGAATGACCGCCCGGCCACTCGGAGCCATGACCGACAGGGCCCAGACCGCGAGCTCGACCGCCCATGGATTTCGATTGGCCAGCCGGTGGACGACCTCGACCCGTGGCGCCGTCGGCGAGAGCGTGAGGCGCATTTCCTTGTCGATGCCGTTTGGCTCGTCGCGATTCCGGAGCGTCAGAGTTGCTCCGTCCCAAACGTGCTCGACGGGTCCGTTGTCGGGCGTGTAGGTGCGCGGTGAGGCCTCGGGCGCCGCCCACAATCGGTGCCCGCCGTAGATGAGCCATTCCCGATCGCCGGTCCGACCCAGCATTTCCGGGTAGGTCTTGAACAAGTTCTGCCCACCGACGAAGCCGAGCTGAATGATTCGCGGGCCGACATCCGTCGTCGCGATCAGCTCGATCTCCCCGTTGGAGAGGCGGATGCAGTTCGGCCAGCCGCCGAAGTCGACGATCTCCATCATTTCTGGCTCCTCATTCATCGAACGCGATCGCGACCATGACTGACCTTTGCGGTCAACCGCGCAGCTGGACCGTCGGCCCGATCGAGCGGAGAAGTGGCAGCTGCAAGTTACATCTGGACGCATGCCTCGGCGCGACATCCGCTCGGTGAGCTCCTCCACGTTGCCGAGGGCCCGATCGGGCGCGAACAGCTGCGGCCAAGCCGCCTCTTGTACCATGACATGACCTTCACAGGCCTGGCCAACGGCCGCGAGATTGGCAGCCATTCGATACGGTGATCAGTTTGGGCGAAGACCACGCACGGGCACCGTCTCTGGCGATCCCCGCAAGCGAACCGCAGCCGGAGACGCCATCTGCCCGGCAAGACGCACCTTCGCCGGGCGATTCCCATTTCTTGACGGTTCGTGGGATCCGCGTTCGGTACGCCTCGGTTGGGCGCGGCAAGCCGCTCTTGCTGCTCCACGGCTGGGGGAGTTCGCTGGATGCTTTCGCCGACCTGACGCAGGATCTGGGGCGTTTCTTCCGGGTCACGGCCTTCGACTTCCCGGGCCACGGGAGCTCCGACCTGCCGGCGACGACCTGGACCGTCGACGATTTCGTCGAGCTGACGCTCGAATTGATGGCGGATCTCGGTATCGCGCGCCCATCGGTGGTTGCCCATTCGTTCGGCGGGCGCGTGGCAATAAAGCTGGCGGCCGCCCGACCCGACGCCGTCGACCGGCTGGTGCTCGTCGATTCGGCTGGGGTGCCACCGCCTCGAACCGCCGGCCGCGTCCTGCGGCGCGCCGCCTCGAAGTTCGCCAACGCCGCCGCCCGACGGTTCGGCCGGCCCGGTCAGACGATCCGGCGGGCGATCGTCCGGCGGATCGCCTCGCCCGACTATCTGAACGCCGGCCCGCTTCGAGACACCTTCCTGGCGGTCGTGAATGAGGATCTCCGACCGTCGCTGCGCCGCATCGCCTGTCCAACGCTGCTGGTGTGGGGCGAATCGGACGAGGACACGCCCCTCGCCGATGCCCGAACCATGGAGAGGCTGATACCCAACGCCAGTCTCCTGGTGCTCAAGAACGCGGGCCATTTCTCCTACCTCGACCAGTACAGCCGCTTCCGCCTCGCCGTAATCCCATTCCTCAATGGCTAGCCCCGCGCCCGGGTCGAGCGGCGGGCTCGATCCCCTGCAGATCGCCGTCCTGGCCGGCGCGGCCGCGGTCGGGTTCGCGCTGACGCTGCCCGGGCTGGTGTCGAGCTTGCATGCCCTCCAGCAGGACGACTACTCGGCCGCCAGGTTCGCGCGGTGGCTCGGCGCGTCGAAGTCCAGGGCCATCCACTGGCGGCTCGCGCTGATCTACGTCGCCGCGACGATCCTCCACCTCTCCCTGGCGGCCGGCGGCAACGGTTCCGGTTCCTACCTGGCGCCGGTGGTGGCCTCGGGCGCGGCGATCGTCAGCGCCGTCAGATCGCCACTGAGAGCGCCTCGGAAAAGGGCGCTGGTCTACACGGGCCGGGCCAGGCGCCTGCTGGCCGTCTCGGCCGCACTCACGGCGATCCTCTTCGTCGCCGGTTTCCTCGCCATATCGCAACTCGCCGAAGAGGCTGGCGTAACCGCCGCGTACGCGCCCGGCCTCGCCGTCCTGGTCATGGCCCTCGTCTCGGTCCACGCTGCGCCGTTCATAACCATCGCCGCGAACCTGTGCCTCACCCCGGTCCAGGGCTCGATCAACCTGACGTACCGCGTCAGGGCCCGGCGCAAGCTCGAGCGGCTGAAGCCGATGGTCGTCGGCATCACCGGCAGCTACGGCAAGACATCCACCAAGTACTTCACCGAGGCGTTCCTCGAGCCGCGGTTCCGCGTTCTCAAGACGAGGGCCAGTTTCAACACGATCCTCGGCGTCTGCCGCGCCGTAAACGAGGAGCTCGGGCCCGAGCATCAGGTGCTGATCGTGGAGATGGGCGCTTACAAGCGCGGCGAGATCCGCGAAATGGCCGACCTGACCCGGCCCCACATCGGCGTTCTCACGGCCATCGGTCCCCAACACCTCGAGCGTTTCGGCAGCATCGAAACGATCGAGAAGGCGAAGTTCGAGCTGCTCGAGTCGCTGACCGCCGACGGCATCGCCGTGATCAACAACGACGACGCTCGCGTCCGAAGGCTGGCCGACAGCCTCCGGGTGCCGCAGGTTCGCCGCTACGGTATCGAGGCCTCCGCCGGCGACCTTGACCTTGTCGCCGAGTCGATCTCGCACGGCCCGGAGGGCCTGACCTTCATTCTGGCCGAGCGGGACGGCGCGCGGGTCGCGGTCAAGACGCGACTCATCGGGATCCACAACGTCCTGAACATCCTGGCCGCCGCGTCGGTCGCCAGGGCAGCGGGCGTGAGTCTGCGCGAGATCGCCGTTGCGATCGGCCGTCTGCAGCCCGTCCCCCACCGCCTCGAGGTCCACACCGGCGCGGACGGCGTGACGATCGTGGACGACGCCTACAACTCGAACCCGGTCGGCGCGTTCAACGCGCTCGACGCCCTGGGCGCGTTCGAATCGGGCCGGAAGGTCCTGGTGACGCCCGGCATGGTCGAGCTCGGCGTCGAGCAGGACGCCTGGAACGAGAAACTCGGCGCCAGGGCCGCCGACGTCTGCGACTTCGTGATACTGGTGGGGGCGCGGCAGACGGCACCGATCCGGCGGGGGCTCGAGGGGCAGGGGTTCGCGGCCGAGCGCCTCGTCTCGGCGAGGAACCTGAACGCCGCCCTCGAGACGCTGAAGGGCATCGTTCATTCGGGCGACGTCGTTTTGTTCGAGAATGACCTCCCCGACCTGTACGAGGAGTGAGGAGCCCGATGTCCAAACCGACCGTGGCCGTACTGTTCGGCGGCAGGTCCGTCGAACACGAGGTATCCGTCATCTCGGGCCACCAGACGATGGACGCCCTCGACCAGGCCGGATTCCCGATCCTCCCGATCTACATCACCAAGCAGGGTGACTGGTATGCGGGCGAGGGCCTCCACAACCTGGACCTCTATCGCGAGCAGACCTTCCACGCCGCCGGGCTCAAGAACGTCTACCGCGTCAGCCTCAGCCCCGACCGATCGGTCCGGCAGCTGGTGGTGCATCCGGGGGCCTCGGGCGGCCTCCTGGCCAGGAACCCGAAGCTGTGGGCGGACGTGTTCTTCCCGGTCATTCACGGCACCCACGGCGAGGACGGCTCCCTCCAGGGACTGTTCGAACTGGCGGACGTGGCTTACGCTGGATCGGGCATCCTGGCCTCGGCCGTCGGCATGGACAAGGTCCGGACGAAGCGGATCCTCGAGCAGGCAGGTATTCCTACCCTCGATTGCCTGGAGATTTCCCGCGCGGAGTGGGAGTCCGACCGCGAGGCGTTCGTGGCGCGAGTCGAGGCGAAGTACGGCTACCCGGTAATGGTCAAGCCCATCGCTCTCGGCAGCAGCGTTGGCGTCTCGCGCTGCGTCGATCACCCGGCGTTGGACGACGCACTCGACCTCGCGCTCGAGCTCGACGGCCGCGCCCTGGTCGAGACGGCGCTGACCGATTTCTCCGAGATCAACTGCTCGGTCATGGGGCCGCCCGAGCGCGCCTCGGCCTGCGAACAGCCGGTTGGATATGAGGCAGTTCTGTCGTTTGACGACAAGTACAAGCGCGGTGGCAAGAAGCTCGGCCGCGGGCAGGCGCACAGCGCTGGCATGGCCGGTCTTGCCCGTCAGGTGCCGGCGCCGATCGGCGAGACCCTGACGGCCGAGGTGCAGGAACTCGCCGTCAAGGCATTCCGTGCCATCGACGCGAGCGGCGTCGTCCGGGTCGACTTCCTGTACGACCAGTCGAAGCGGCAGCTGTTCCTCAACGAGATCAACACAACGCCGGGATCGCTCTCCTACTACCTGTGGGAGGAAGAAGGCATACGCTTCGACCAGCTGGTGTCGACGCTGGTCGATATCGCGCTCGACCGGCACGAAGACCGCCGTGCCACGGTCTACTCCTTCTCCGCCAACCTCCTGACAAAGTAGGCTCGCCCCGGCTACACCGTGCCGTCGGGACCGACGTCGAGATAGCGGCTGTGGTCGTAATCGAGAGTCACCGGCCAGCCGGCCGTGACGACGTGGAAGAACGGGGTTGGCACCGGCCCGTACGAATCCGACGGGAGCGGGGTCGCCGCGGGGACATCTGACGCGGAGGGGAGAACGCTACCGCCACTGGCCACGGTCGACCAACTCGGGGCGGCTGGCGCAGGCGAGGTGCCGGATGAACCATGCACCGGACCAAGCGCGCCCAGGGCGAGAGCAGCTGCCACGGCGGCGATGACGAGGCCGGCAAACACGGGTCCAGGACCGGGCCCGGGCGGTGGCGGTACCCACGGCCCAAGCTCACCGTCCTCGCCGTCGAGGTCGACGATCCGACCCTCTGGTTCCACTGTCACGATCCCCCAAGCGCACGCTTGCCAATGGGATCATGACGTCGGGACCGCCGGCTTCGTGCCGCCGGTTTGCACATCGAGTGTGCTCGGGCCCCGTCTGTTCGCTCGTTGCCGCCGCGATCGACGGCCGATCGGGCCTATCGCCTCCCTCATCGAAGCCTCAGAACCGCCTCACCTGCCGGCTGGAGGATTCGTCGGCGGGAGCGTTCCGGGGGCGGGAGGGTTCCGCGGGCCGGCTAGCGCCCGGATGCGGCCTCACTCGCGACGTCGTCCGCCTCCTCGCGATAGGGCCGGATTGCGGCCTCGATGTCGAAATCGGGGTCGCCTGCCGCCGCAGCAACCAGCTCGCGGGGCTCAACTGGGGGCGGCATCGCCGATCGAGCGTTTCGAGCCGCGGCGCTCTCACGGAGCAGATGGAGGTGGGTCTTGCCGGAGATCGGGCCAGAGTGCGTGCCTACTATCGTCATCGACTTGCCTCGGTTCATTCGCTGGAGGGCCGCCTCCCCCGGCCACTCGGTGTCCGGTGTTGGCCCAATCTGAACCCGGCAACCTTTCGAAAGCCTGAACTTTGGCCTGAATCTTCCGGCGAATGACGGAGAATTGAGCTGGTAGTGGCCGCGACGCGTATCAGACGCCAGGCGCGCCAACAAGCCGGAGGCAGGCCAATGGTCGAAAGCAGCGCTCGTGCACGGATCGAGATCCTCGCCGTCGGCTACGCCGATTCGCCGTCCGTGGCAGGGACCGTGGGCCTGGTCCTCGACGGCGACCGCGTGATCGTCGTCGATCCGGGCATGGTCAAGAGCCGCTCGCTGATCCTGAACCCGCTTGAGCGGCTCGGCATCTCGCCGGACGACGTGACCCACGTCTTCGTCTCGCATCACCACCTCGACCACACCGTCAACATCGCGCTCTTCCGCGAGGCGGAGATCGTCGACTTCCGGACGACTCGCCGCGACGACCAAGTGAATGCCCACCAGGGCGAGGGCTTCAAGCTCGGGCCCAACACGACGATCTGGGTCACTCCCGGGCACACGCCCCAGGACGCGAGCCTGGTCGTCGACACGGCGGAGGGCCGCCATGCCTTCACTCACCTGTGGTGGCGGTCCGACCGGACGCCGGATGTGGATCCGTACTCGACCGACCCGGCCGAGCTGGCCCGCAACCGTCAGCGGTTGCTCGACGGCGTGGACGTCGTGATTCCAGGCCACGGAGCGCCATTTCGCGTGCGCTGACCGGAACGGCGTGGAGCGTAGCCGTCAGCCTCGCTTGGTCAGGCTGGACGGTCGCCGAGCCGCGCGATGCGTTCGCCAGGCAGGGAGACGACGGGCACTCCACGCCCACCGGGCCGGGAGTACGGCATCGGCCTGACGCTCGGGACTGGTCTGGCACTGGGCAGTGGCCTGGCACTCGGCGTCGGACGTGAACTCGTCATCGGACGAGCGTAGCCGGCGTTCGCCGGCCTCCCAGCCGACGTGCCACGTGCCGGCGCATGCTCGACCCGGACCGGGGAGTCGCGGTGAACGTTCGGCCAACGGGCCGCACCGAAGCCGGGAGGCAACGCGCCGATCCCGACCGGCGCCGCCCCGAACCGAACCCTCCCCGGCTCGCGCGCCGGTGCGCGATGACCCTGGTTCGGTCGGTTGGCGCCGACGCTGCGCAGCCGGATCGGCTCTCGGCGGATAGATCGATCGACCTCGAAGCCTGGCACCACCTCGCGCCGAATTCCCTGGCGGAGCAGAGTCTCGATGTCGAGGAGAAGCGCGTTCTCGTCGACACAAACAAGCGACACGGCGTCGCCTTCCAAACCCGCGCGACCGGTTCTACCGATCCGGTGGATGTAGTCCTGGGCCACCGTCGGCAGCTCGAAGTTGACGACGTGGGGCAGGCTCTCGATGTCGAGGCCTCGGGCGGCGATCTCGGTGGCCACCAGGATCGCGACCCGCCCTGCCTTGAAATCGTCGAGTGCCCGGACTCGCTGGCCCTGGCTCTTGTTGCCGTGGATCGCGGCGGCACTAATGCCATCCTGCCCAAGCTGCTCGGCCAGACGGTTCGCGCCGTGCTTGGTGCGCGTGAAGACGAGCGCGCGATCAATTCGGCCGCTGCGGATAAGGTAGCTCAGCAGCTCACGCTTTCGCTCGCGGTCGACCGGGTACACGACCTGGCGGACCAATTCGATCGCGGAGTTCCGGCGAGCGATCTGGACGGAGGCGGGCAGGTGGAGCAGCCCGTCCGCAAGTCCCCGGATCTCGTCCGAGAACGTGGCCGAGAACAGCAAGTTCTGACGGCGCGCGGGCAGCAGGGCGAGGATGCGACGAATGTCGCGGATGAAGCCCATGTCGAGCATCCGGTCGGCCTCGTCAAGGACGAGGATCTCGACCGAGCCCAGGTCGATCGTCCCCTGACCTGCATGATCGAGCAGCCGCCCTGGAGTGGCGACGACGATTTCCGGGCCGCCTCGCAGCGCCCGGACCTGCGGGTCGAAGCCCACGCCGCCGTAGACGATGGTCGAGCGGACGGGCCGCTCGGCGCCGTATGTTCGGACGCTCTCCTCGACCTGCAGCGCAAGCTCGCGTGTGGGCGTGAGCACCAGGCAGCGTATCGGCAAACCGGTCGCGCCGCGCCTTCCCTTGCCGGCCGGCAGATAGCGCACGGCGGGCCGGCTGGCATTGAGCAGCTGGAGGATCGGAAGCACAAAAGCGGCCGTCTTGCCCGTTCCCGTTTGGGCGCTCGCAAGGAGGTCGCGGCCTGCCAGCACGATCGGGATCGCCTGCGCCTGGACCGGTGTCGGCTGGGTGTAGCCCTGGGCTGCCACGGCGCGCAGAAGTTCGGGCGTCAGGCCGAGCTGGCCGAACGAGGAAGGTCGCTCGGGTGCGGGTTCGGTGCCGCCAAGCGACTCGCCGGACGACGAGAGGCGCTCGGGCGCGGGCCCGAGGCGACGGGATGACATGAGGCGCTCGGGCACAAAGCCGAGCTGATCGGAAGACACTAGGAAGTTGCTCCTGACGTGGCCCACCCGCGTTTCTCGAGCGGGACCGGTCAGGGCGAGAGAAGTGAAATCGGGATCGGACGGTGCGTTACCGGGGCGCCGACCGGAGCGCCCATTCGTTCACGAAGGTCGTAAGCATACACGTCTCATCGAAACCGACCCGTCCGGCGAGCCAGCCACCGCATGCCACCCATCGGCAACGGCGAGTCATGCGCTCGTCGAGCCCCTACTTGACAGGTGGTCGGGCCCGAGGCCCAGGCGATTGCCATCCACGGGTCGCACGAGGCAACGGCCACCGAAGACCGTGAAGTGCCCCTCGCCTGCGTTTAGACGGCTCCGGATCCAGCGCTGCCGCAGTCGGGTTCGCGGCTTGGCTTATGTGTCACGCCGCGCCGACGTCTGCGGGCGGTCCGGAGCGGCTACCGGCGCCGGGCGAGACGCGAGCGAGGGCGCTCCGACAGATGGCTGGCAGGCCGCGAGGCAACCAGGATGGCCTCGATCTCCCGCTGGAGCCTGCGGCCGAAGGGCGTGCGCGCCAGCCACTCGAGATAGTCGGGATCTTTGATAGCCAGCTCTCCGAGCGAGAACCCGGCATAACGGCCGAAGTCGAGGACGGTGCCCGAGCGAGCGCGAGACGAGTTCGGCCGCGCTGGCGGAGTCATCGGATTGGTCAGATGGACTACCCCGGATCGCTCTGGCTCCGTCGTCTGCGCGGCGGCGGTCGGCTTCCGGCGCTGATCGTACTGTGCTCGATCCCCCGGGTCGCACAGCGTTTCCCACGCAGCGTTGAGCACCGCCATCTGTGCTTCGGAGCCACCCAGGTCAGGGTGATACTTCCGCGCCAGGGCCCGATACGCGGCCCGGATCACCTCCGGCTCCGCCTCAGGGATGACTTGCAGGACCCGGTACAGATCGACGACTGGCAGCATTGCGTCCAGTTTCATGGGGTCGGCAGCCTGGCACCATGCCCCGATTTGGCGGGACTCGGGGGTACCTTTGATCGCGCACGCCTCCGTGCCGGCTGGGCGACTTGATTCCCGCGGCCGCCGCGGCCTCAAACGGGCCGGCAAACCAGCCGGGTCTTCGCCGGCGAGCTCCCGAAAGTCGTCTTCACCTGTGCGTAGCTCCCGGCCCGGAAAGAACCTGTCGCATTCGCTCTACCAGCGGATCATGGTCGCGGCAGGATGATCGTGGGCGCGCCCGACGGCTGCCTCATACGAGCATGGAGTCAGTCTGGCGGCGGGCACAAAGTGGCGCGCCCGACAGGAGTCGGACACGCATTAACCACCTACACGATCCCTATCGAAGGTCGAGATGTGGTTGGCGGCTGCGAGGGTCAAGCCAGCATGATCGCCAGCCCAGTTTCGCCGACGGGCGCACGCGACGCAGCTGTGGGGCGAAGGCGGCGGGGTCGGCTGACGCGCCTGCCCCGCCCGGGCCCCACATCGAGGCCGAACTACTCCGCCACGCTGCCGAGGCCCTTGACGAGTTGAGTCAGCGGGCGAGGAGTCTGGGGCCGCGGGCGCGGCGATCGGCTGGCTCCAAGCACGCCGTCCGGGAGAGGTCCTCGGGCAGGTCATCGTCGTGCCTGCTGATGCGCAGGGCAAGGCCAGGCTGTTGTCCGCCCAGGCCGATCCCATGGCAGACGTCATGAACGCCGTCCTCGATGGCTTGGGGCTCTCTGAGGGGGGCTGGGAGCGCAGGCGCGACATCGCGGTCAGGGAGCTTCGAGCGGCTGCCGGGCAAGGCTGGGAGCCATTATGAGACCCCTGCTGCTCCCGTCCGCGGCCGAACACCATGGCGAGATGCTTCTGATGAGCGGAGCTAATCGAAGCTAATCCGCCGCCGCTGCGCCTATCTCAAGGCCGATGGTCCACCTGTGGCGCTCGACCGAAAGCATCCTCGATAGGGACCGCGCCGCTACGATTCAGCTCCAACATAGCCGTCGTCCTTGTGGGATCGATCCAAAGGAGAAACCACTCTTGCCGTCGTTCGGATCGCCCGACGTCGAGAAGCTCAAGGCAGACAGAGACGCTCAGGGTCTGATCAAAGCACTCGGATACCAGAGGGACCCGCGTGTCCGCCGGGATGCGGCAGAGGCGCTCGGATCGTTCGGCGACGCAAACGCCGTCGAGTACCTAATGGCCGCCCTCAAAGACGACAGCTGGAGCGTGCGCAAGGCTGCCGCGCAGGCTCTCGGCGAGATCCGTGACGCCCGCGCGGTGGAGCCATTCGTGGCCGCTCTTGAAGGCGGCACCGAGGATGTGCGGAAAGCTGCCGCGAAGGCCCTGGGCCAGATCGGCGACGTCAGTGCAGTGGGCCCGCTCATCGCCGCACTCCATGACGATAGCTGGGGAGTGCGCGGAGTTGCCGCGGGCGCTCTCGCCGACATCGGTGATGCCCGCGCCGTGGACCCGCTGGGCGATACCCTGCGGGACGCGGACTTGGGCGTGCGCGAGGCCGCCGCCGATGCGCTGGTCAGGATCGGCACCCCTGCCTTCGAGCCCCTGGCAGCCGCCCTGCAAGACGAGAGCTGGGACGTGCGTCGGACTGCCGCCAGAGCTCTCGGCCAGATTCGCGACACCCGCGCCGTCGGGCCCCTGGTGGCCGCTCTCAGAGATCCCATTGACAGCTGGCTACGCAGCAACGCCGCCGCCGCGCTCGGCCAGATCGGCGACGCGGGCGCCGTTCAGCCCCTGGTCGCCGCGCTCCACGACCGGGACGCGAACGTTCGCAACGCTGCCGCCGAAGCTCTTGAGGCGCTTGGCTGGCAGCCGGGCAAGACCGAGATCACAAGTCAGGAGTAGAGGTCAGCGCTAGGGGCTTCGCATGGGGATGGGCCGCTCACATGAAAGCCATCACGTGTGCGCTCTCGGTCCTCCTCAGGGAGCAGGAGGCCCACGACTCAGCCGCTCGACTGGCAGGACTACGCCGGGATAGTCGGCGGGTAGCGGAGCAAGACCGTAAGGGCCACCCTTCAGCCTCAAGTCGCCTGGCCGAGATCACTGCGGATTATCCTTGAGTCAGTCCTGAAATCTTGGGCGCACGCTGGAACTTCCCCGGAGGTCGCC
>DASWZK010000161.1:0-20463 GCA_036404515.1 Candidatus Limnocylindrales bacterium | reverse complement strand
GCGGCGATCAGCCGGTCGACGTTGACCAGCATCGATGGTTCTGCCGGCTTTCCCGCCAGCTCGCTGACTGCCAACGCTCGCGCCTCCTGATGTCCGATCCTGTGCCCGGATGAAGCGCCCGGATGATGTGCCCGAATGATGCCCTGCCGGATGCCGGGTGAACAGGGCCGGCCGGTCGTTGGGCCGACAAAGACAACCGGTCGGTAACCTCGCTTGGCCGCCGCCCGCCGAGACCCGGCCCGGCGGCTCAGTAGGGCAGCGCGATCGTCGACGCCGTCTTCGCTCCGCCCAGGAGTGGCATCCCCCAGGCCAGTTCGATCGTCCGCAGGATGGAGTAGTGGTTAGCCGCGCCGGTGAAACGGGACCCGGGAGTCATGCCCGGGCTGACGACGATCGTCGCGATGTGCCCGCCGCCGCCCTGGATGTCGCTGTCGCTGCCTTCGTCCCAGGTGATGAAGAGAACCGAGTTGGCGAAGGCCGGACTGTCGATGATCTCCGGTACGAAGACCTTGAGGAAGGCGTCGCCAGCCTCGGTGGAGCTGCTGTGCATGTCGTTGATCTCGTTGGGAATGATCATCTCGAAGTCCGCCGCAGCCGGATCGAAGCCGGCAAGCTTCGTGATCCTGGCGCACTCGGTCGGGTTGCCGCTGATCGACGTGTAGCTCATGGCCGGATTGTGCTTGCGGACGTAATCGCCGACGGCTCCGGGGCCGTCCGCGACGGCGCCCGCCTGGAACGTCTTGAAGCAGTTGCCCGGGTAGCCCTGGGCGTAGACGTGCCAGGTTCGACCGGAAGCTTCGACCTGGCCGAACAGGTTGGGGACGGCCAGGTTGTAGGTGCCGTCGCTGTCGGTGCCCTGCAGGCCGCCCGAGGTCAGGGCGATGTAGTTGGGTTCCGACGGATGCGTCTCCGCGTACAGCTGCGTGGCCAGGCCGTAGCGGGCGATCAGCGAATTCAGGTACGGCGCCGCGCTCGATCCGACGATGCTGCCGTACTCCTTGTTCTCCATGATGATCACGTACACGTGGCTGAAGTCTGGCAGGCCCGAGCCGGGCGTCGGCGATGCCGTTGGCGCCGGGGGTGGGCTCGCAATGGCGCTTGCAGTGGCCGTGGCGAGGATCGTGGCAGTGGTCATGAGGGTCGGCGATGCAGCTGGGGAGGCGGTCGCGCTGCCGCCGCCACAGGCTGTGACCAGGACCGAAAGGGCAAGCGCCACCGCTGTGAGCGAACGGGCCGGGATGGGTCTAGCTGGCACGGCTCGATTCTCCCCCATCGGCGCAGTCTTCGCCGGATTCGCCACCCGGACCGCTCTCCCTGTTCGGGGGCCAGCGGCGAGGCCCGGAGCTCGCTCCCCGCGGAGGCTATATCTTGGCGTCCAAGAGTCCCCTCGGTGGTCTCGTGTCATCGGAGGGGCGTCACCCGGGCCGGCGCGGGTGTCCCCACCATATTCGGCCGGAAAAGGAGGGACACCGATGAGTGATCCGTCCGGCCAGGCGGCCGAAATGATTCGGCCGCTCATGCGAGCCCGTCAGGTCCGCGACTTCCTCGATCGGCCGGTGAACCAGTCTGAGCTCGACGCCATTGCCGACGTGGCCCGTTGGTCCGGCAGCAGCTCCAACACGCAGCCGTGGCGGTTTATCGTGCTGCGCGACCGGGCCAAGATCGGGCGCATCGCCGATGCGTCATTGCCGCAGACGCGGGCCCTGCAGACGGCGACCGCAGCCATCGTCATCGTGCTGCCGGAGGAACCCGGAAGGGCCGTCTCCCATGCCTACGACGAAGGAAGGGCGGCGGAACGAATCCTGATCGCAGCTTCAATGCTCGGTCTCGGTGCCGGCATCACCTGGATCATGCCCGAGAAGCGCGACGCCATCCGCGCCATCCTGGCCGTGCCCGAAGGCCAGTTTGTGCGAACCATCGTCGCCATCGGCCACCCGAGCGAGGCAGGCCTGCGGCCGAAGAGCGCGCCCGGCACGGCAAGACTGCCTCGCGGCGAGGTCGTATTCGAAGAGAAGTGGCCGGCGGGCTGAGCCCGCGGCCACTTGGAATCTCGGACCCGACGGGTGAGGACTACTCGGCCAGGCCCGGCTTGGAACTTCCCGGCGTACCCGTCGAGCCTTGAAGCCCGGCGCGGGCGGCCTGCTCGGCATGGAAATGAGCGCGCAGCGGCTTCTCCTTGAGCGCCAGGACGGCGAGGAAGGAGACCACCGAGGCCAGCACGCCGAGCCAGACGGAGTTGGCGATCGCCAGAGAGAAGGCGTCGTAGAAGCCCGTGGCGAAGGGTGCCCTGAGTTCCGCGGGAAGCTGAGCGAACGCGTCCGCCACCGAGCCACCGACCGATATGAGCTGGTTGGGGTCGAACGCCGCCGGCGCGGTCGCCGGCACCGCCGATGAGGGCGCTCCGGCCGTAACGATCGCGGATCGGATCGAATCCCAGGTCAGGTTTTCGCGGAAAAGCGTGAAGGCCATCGTCAGCCCAACCGACGTGCCGATCTGGCGGAACAGGGTCAGGTCGCTGGTCGCGGTCCCCAGTCGTTCGAAGGGAACGTCGTTCTGGACGATGAGCGTGAATATCGCCATGGTCGGGCCGACGCCAAGGCCGGCGATCAGCATCCAGAGCGACAGCGCCAGGAAGCTTGTGTCCGCGCGCAGGTTCTGGAACAGATAGACACCGACCCCCATGAAGATCAAACCGACCGCGAGGAGGACCTTGTAGCGACCCGTCCGGCTGACGATCAGACCGGCCGCGACCGAACTGAAGATGAGCCCGAACAGGAACGGGAACAGCAGATAGCCGGATGCCGTCGTGCTCTCGCCCTTGACTATCTGGAACCAGAGCGGCAGGAAGATGATCAGGATCGAGAAGCCGAACACCGCAAAGAAGGTTGCGACCGCTGAGACGGCGAAGGTGCGGTTGCGGAAGAGATCCAGCGGGATCATCGGATCCGCGGCTCTTGCCTCGGCCACGATGAAGGCCACGAGGAAGACGACGCCCACGCCGAACCAGACGAGTACGGACGGATCGAGCCAGTTGGTGGTTTCGGCCAGGGTCAGTGCGATCAAGACCGGAACGACCGCGCAGACGAAGGTGATCACGCCCACCAGGTCGAGCGTCAAGCGCGCACCCTTGGGATGGACCATCGGCAGCAACCGGCCGATCAGGTATAGCGAGATGAGTCCGACCGGCACGTTGACGAAGAAGATCCAATGCCAGGAAAGGTTGTCGGTAAGGAAGCCACCGAGGAACGGTCCAATCAGAAAGGCGACCCCGAAGACGCCACCGAAGAGCCCCTGGTACTTACCTCGCTCGGCCGGCGTGAACAGGTCGCCGATGACCGCGAGTGAGATCGGGAAGAGCGCGCCGGCGCCGATGCCCTGGAGGCCGCGGAACGCGATCAGCTCCCACATGGTCTGGCTCAAGCCCGAGAGCACCGACCCGATCAGGAACAGGACGATGCCGATCAGCAGCATGGGCTTTCGGCCGAAGTAGTCCGACAACTTGCCGTAGAGCGGGATAGCTGCGGTGCTGGTGACGAGGTAGGACGTGACGACCCACGTGTAGAGGTCGGCGCCGTTGAGCTGCGTCGAGATCCTGGGCAGGACCGGCCCGACGATGGTCTGATCCAATGCGCCGAGGAAGAGCGCGAGCATGATGGCGGCCATGATCTCGAACCGGGCGCGAGGGTTGACCTCGATCGCGGCGTGCGCTGGAGCGCTGCTTGCGATCTCCGATGCCATTGGTTCTCCTTGCGCTGGGGGCTGCCTTTGCGATCTACGGGTCGGCCGAAGGCGCACAGCCAACCTCGACATCGAGCGTGAGCTCGGTTTGTGTAGGGCTCGTGAAGTTGCGCCGGAAATGCCGTGAGGCCCCCGGCAGCTTCTGCCCGCGACGCGCCCCACTGCGTTGCCGATGCAGGCTCGTCACGTGACATCGACTGAAACAGGGACGGTATTAATACAGGAATTGGCGGATCGCCGCCATACGCGCACCCCCCCGTTGCAGCCTGGCGTCGATCGACTGGTATCCGGGCGGCCGCGCTAAGCGCGCTTGCGGGCCACGAACTCAACCAGGTGGAAGTGGTGCGGATCTCCGAGTGCCGTCGGTCGATCGTCCTCTTCGACGGACCAATGCTCGATCTGGAAGTCAGCCAGGTGGGCCTCGGTTCGATCCGGCGACAGACACGTCATCTCTGGATCGGAGGCGGACTCGTCGTGGTCGCCGAAGAGCATGGCCGCGAACCGGGCCCCAGGTTCGAGGGCCCCGACGATCCGCCGCCACGTCGGGTAGAACGCTTCCGGGGCCAGAAACGGCAGACAGAGGCTGGCGTTGACCATGTCGCACGGCGGGATCGCGACGGTGGCCAGGTCCTCGATGTGTATCTGGAGGCCGGCCCGCAGGTCCGCCTCGACGGCCTCCTCCAGGGCGGTTCGGGCGGCGGGCTCGCGATCGACTGCCAGGACTCGCCAACCCGCTCGAAGGAGCTCGCGCGTATCGCGTCCGGCGCCGCAGCCGAGATCCACTGCGTAGCGGGGGGCGACGGAGCCTGAGTCGCCGCGAAGCCGCGCGGCCGAAGCCTCGTCCTCCTCGCGAAACCGGTCGATGGCCAGGCGCACTGTCCGCCAAGCCGGTCGATCGACCGTGACGGCGTAGTAGTCGGCCCAATGCTCGGAGTCGGCGCCCATCCAGTCGAGCATAGGCCGAATCGACGATCGCTTCTGGCGTCCGTCATTGCGGTCGGTGGACCGGCGATCTTCAGCGGTCGAGCGCAGTTCCGGCTCAGACGAAAGCGGCCGCGGCGTATCCCACGGTCCGACGCGCATCGCCCCCGGCATCGGCCGAGGTGGCGGCGCCGAGCAGGATGCCGCGCGTCGCGCCCATCTCGGCCAGCGCCGTGAGGGCGACGCGCACGGGATCGATGCCACACAGCCCGCAGACGAGCCCGGGTCGCCTTTCGAGAAGCACGCTGGTCTCCGCGTCGCGGAGCGCGTCCGCCTCCATCCGCAGCAACGGCTCGAGCAGCTCGGCGTCGGTGGCCTCGCACACCCGGGCCGGCGGATAGTGCGCCAGATCGGAACTGGCCACGAGCAGGATGCTCTCGCCCGCAGTGCGCCTCTCTGCCAGAAGCCGGCCGAGCATTGTGCCGGCCTGGGCGTGGCTTCGGAGCCGCGGGCTCACCGCCATGGGCACGATCCTCGCCCCAGGGCAGGCCCGGGCCAGGAGCGGCAGCTGGACTTCGAGTGAGTGCTCGCCGAGGTGAGCGGCGTCGTCCGGCGCGAAAGGCGGGCCCAGCGCCGCGATGGCCTTGGCCAGATCGTCGTCGATGGGCACGTCGCCGAGCGGCGTCTGCCACGACCCTCCGGTCCAGACTCCCACACCACGGGCGAGGGCCTGATGGTCGGTGCCGGCAAGGACGATCGTGGCCGGGCCGATCTCGCCAGCAAGCGCCCAGCTCAGGGCCGCGATCGTGCCCGAGTAGACGAGCCCGGCATGCGGGACCAGGAGTCCCGCGACGGCTGCGGGATCCAGGCCATCGGGCCGCGTGGCCCGGCCGGCGCCCGCCAGCAGAGTGGCCACCAGCGATCCCAGTCTGTCGGGCTGGGCGGGGTAGAAAGAGCCAGCGACCGCGGGCTGGCGCAGCCTGCCACTCACGCCGGCGCTCCGTTGGCAGTTGGCGACACTGCTTTCGCTCCGAACTCCGCCAGCCCGACTCCCGCGAGCGTCCGCCCACAACGCGCGCATGCCCCGTCTGCCAGAGCGGCGGCCGGTCTGGCGGCAAAGCCGCGGCGCCGGATCAGTGTTTCTCCGCATCCGGCGCAGCGAGTGTCCTCATCGCCGTCGCTCATGTTGCCCGAGTACACGTGGCTGAGCCCGGCAGCACGGCCGATCGCCACGGCCCGTTCGACCGCGGTCACGGGCGTGGGGTCCAGGTCGGTCAGCCGATACGACGGGAAGAAACGACTGACGTGCCACGGCGTCTCAGGTCCGAGTTCTGCGACGACCCAGCGCGCCAATGCCGCCAGCCCCGTCGGGTCGTCGTTGAGGCCGGGGATCAGAAGCGTCGTTACCTCGACCCACACGCCGCGCTCGCGCATTCCGACGAGAGACGCCAGGATCGGCGCCAGTCGCGCCCCGCAGATGCGCCGATAGAACCGATCGTCGAAGGCCTTCAAGTCAACGTTCGCCGCCACGACCACAGGCCCCAGCAGATCGAGTGCCTCGGGCGTCTGGTAGCCGTTCGTGACCAGCACGTTTGACAGGCCCGCTTTAAGGGCAAGCCGAGCCGTCGCGAGCACGTATTCGATGAAGATCGTCGGTTCGGTGTACGTGTAGGCGATGCTGCGCGCGCCCGCGGCCAATGCGGCGGCTACGACGCGGGCCGGCGTCAGGCTGAAGGACGGTACCGCCAGCCCGTCGCGCTCGGACTGGGAGATGGCCCAGTTCTGGCAGTTCAGGCAGTGGAAGTTGCAGCCACGGGTCGCGATCGAGAAGGCCACGCTCCCTGGGTAGACGTGGAACAGCGGCTTCTTCTCGATCGGGTCGGCGTTTGCGGCCACAACCTGACCGAACACCAGCGTGACGAGCGCCCCGTCACGATTCTCGCGGACGCGGCAGATGCCCGCCCGGCCCGGCCTGACCAGGCAGCGATGGGCGCAGGCGACGCATCGAACGGCGCCATCGGCTTCCGGCAGGGACAGCATCGCCGGTGTGGCGGTTTCGCCGGACGGTTCGTGAGCTGGCGCGAACGGTCGCATTGGGACGGCTCCTCGTCATCATGCTCGTCCCGAGCGTGGAGTCCGGCAAAGGGCCGAACGGCCCAAGGTACCTGCCCGGACGAGGCGCTCAATCGGTCGGTCCAAGCTGTTGGCTAAAGGCGGCCGTGGCCCAAGCGTTGAGGCGCGCCCGAGCCATCGTCCTGGCGGGCACGCGGCCCAAGAACGCGCCGTTTGACTCTGGTGGCGGGCCGGGCCCCGCGTAACCTCTGCTCGACCGACTGCGAGGTAGCGTATGAAGCAGCTCCACAAGCGAGACCAGCGTGAACTGCTGGCCATTGCCCGGCGGGCGATCGAGGCCGCCGTCTGCCACAGCACGTTCGAGGCCCCGGACGGCGGCCCGCGCTCCGCGGCTCTGGGCGAGGCGGCCGCGGCGTTCGTCACCATCCACGAGAGAGGCGATCTGCGCGGCTGCATCGGCCTGATGCGATTCGACGATCCGCTCTGGCTGAACGTTCGAGACGCCGCCGTGGCAGCCGCGCTGGACGACCCGCGCTTCCCGCCCGTCGACGAGTCAGAGCTGCCGGCTCTCGAACTCGAGGTGTCGGTCCTGGATCCGCCCGTGGAGCTGCCCGATCCAGCCGGTTTCGTGGCGGGGCGCCACGGAATCGTCGTCGAGCGCGGCATGCACCGGGCCCTGCTGCTTCCCCAGGTCGCGACCGAGATGGGCTGGGGCGAGAGCCAGATGCTCGAGGCTGTCTGCCGAAAGGCGAACCTGCCTCCCGACGCCTGGCGCGACGGGTCCACCCGTCTCTATGTCTTCGAGTCGACCTGCTTCAGCGAGGCGGGTCTGGCCAGCTCGCCAGACGGGACGACGACCGACTGATCTCGCGGCGCCGGCCCGGCTGCCGGTTCCGACGCGACTGGCCCGCGGCCGACTTCAGATTCGCTTCAGGCGGCAGGCCGAGGATGGCTCTCAGCTCGAGGCCGCCGGGATCGTCAGAAGCGGCTCGCAGGAGGTAATCATGGTGTCCGATAAGCGGCGACTCAGCCGGCGCTTCGCCGCCCCGATCGCATCTCTCGTCTTTGTAGCCGTGGTGGTCGCGGCCTGCAGTTCGGCCGCTCTGAGCGGGACGACGGCGAATTCGGCCGCCGTTCTTCAGGCGGCGGCGAGCCCAACCGGGGCGGCCCTGGTTCCCGCGGTGCTGCCGTCGGCAACCTCCACTCCTGCCACCTCGCTGGCGTCGTCCGCTTCCGCTCTATCCCTGCAGGATCAGATGGTCGCCGTCATCAAGCAGGTCAGTCCCTCGGTCGTTGAGATCCAGACCGACGCGGGCCTGGGATCCGGCATCGTCTACGACTCGCGCGGCGACATCATCACCAACGCCCACGTCGTGGGAACGTCCACGACATTCACCGTGACTCTCTCGAACGGCAAGACGTACCCTGCGACGTTGGTCGGCAGCTACGCCCCCGACGACATCGCGGTTCTCCATATCACTGCCTCGGGGCTTTCGCCGGCGACTTTCGGTGACTCTTCCAAGCTATCGGTCGGCGATTTCGTCCTGGCCATGGGCAACCCGCTCGGGCTCCAGTCGAGCGTGACCGAGGGCATCGTAAGCGCGCTCGGGCGGCAGGTCAGCGAGCCCACCGGCAACGCTCTGCCCGATGTCATCCAGACCAGCGCCGCCATCAACCCCGGCAACAGCGGCGGTGCCCTGGTCGACCTCAGTGGCGAGGTCGTGGGCATTCCGACACTGACTGCCTCGGATCCGCAGCTCGGCGGTAGCGCTCCCGGTATCGGCTTTGCGATCTCCAGCGACCGGGCCAAGACGATCGCCGATCAGCTCATCGCCAGCGGCAAGGTGACCAACTCGGGACGGGCGTACATGGGCGTCCAGCTCACCGACGGCACTACGGGCCCGGTCATCGTGGCCGTTACTGCCGGCGGGCCAGCGGCTGCGGCCGGGGTTCAGGTCGGCGATGTCGTCATTTCGATCGACTCCACCCTAACGCCGGACAGCCAGACCCTGATCGACGCCGTCGCCGCGTACCACCCTGGCGACACGATCAAGCTGAAGGTTCAGCATCAGGATGGCACGACGGCCACGCTCAACCTGACCCTCGGGCAACTGCCCAGCTGACAACCCCGATTCGGCCACCGAGTGGTTGGTGGCCGAGAACACTCATGCGAAACGGAGAGGCGGCCGGAGCGGCCGCCTCTCGTCACGCTCCGGGCCCGGCCCGGCAACTCGAAGAGGATGGTCGTTCCGGCGCCGGCGGTGCTCTCGGCCTTGATCGATCCGCCGTGCGCCTCGACCAGCCGGCGGGCGATGGCCAGTCCCAGGCCCGATCCATGCGAGTCCTCGGCCCTCGCGAAACGCTCGAATATGTGCGGCAACACCTCGGGGGCAACTCCCGGGCCGTTATCGGCAACCGAGACGTTGACGGACCGAGCGTGGGTTTCCCCGACGATCGAGACGACACTTCCACGCGGCGCATAGCGCAGGGCGTTGGCCACCAGGTTGCCGACGACCTGCTGGATCCGGAGCGGGTCGAGGTCCAGGAGCGGCATGTCGTCGGCCATGCGGACTTCGAGCCGCAGCCCGGCGGTTGCGGCAAGGCCCTCGAAGGGGGCGACGGACTCGTGGATCAGGATCGACAGGTCGGTGGGCTCCTTGTGAAGGGGGAGCGTTCCGGCCTCGGCGAGAGAGAGCGTTCGAAGATCCTCCACGAGCTTCGTCAGCATCGCGATCTGGTCGACGGCCGCCGCCAGGTGAGCCTCGTCCACGGGGTGGACTCCGTCGACCATGGCCTCGAGCTCGCCTCTCAACACAGCGAGAGGAGTGCGCAGCTCGTGGCTGACGTCGGCCAGCAACGACCGTCGCTGGCGCTCGTCGCCCTCGAGGCGAGCGGCCATCGCGTTGAACGCCTCGGTCAGCCAGCGCAGCTCCCGCATGCCGTGGCGCGGCACTTCTACTCGGGCGCTGTAGTCGCCTGCCTCCACCTTGCCCGCCGCTTCTATCAAATCGCCGAATGGAAGGGCGAACCGTCGTGCCCCTCGCGCCGTGCCACTCAAGGCGAAGAGCAGTACCACCAGGATCGCGGCAACGAAGATCTCTGCGCCGGGCGACGGCAGGCCCGTCACCGACAGTAGCTGGCCGATCAGGACGATCGGCCCGAGGACCATCAGCACGAAGACGAGCGTCACGCCTACGGCGAATCGGAGGAAGAAACCTCGCCTCATCTTGCGCCACGGAAACTCGTGAGTCGGCGGCCAGGGCTCTTCCTGGGGCCACCATGCCGGGCGGGGGCGGTGTCTTCTATACCAGTGGCCACGCCGTCCGAATGGGCCCCCTGGACCCACATCCTCGGAGCCGTTCGTGGCGATTTCGCCCGACTCGCGCTCAAGCGCTCGGCGATATCCGCGACGGGCGGCCCGCAGCCTGCGTCCCCGGAGCGGCTCCTGGCTCTCCGGGTCGCTCACTCGGGCTCCTCGGCGAACCGGTAGCCCACACCGTAGACCGTCAGAACGTAGCGGGGCCGGCCCGGGTCGTCCTCGAGCTTCCGACGCAGGTTCTTGACGTGAGCGTCAACGGCCCGTTCGTAGGACTCGAACGCCACGCCGTGGATCGCATCGAGCAGCTGCGATCGGGTGAAGATTCGCCCGGGCTGTCGGGCCAGGGAAACCAGCAGCTGGAACTCGGTGGGCGTCAGCTCGACAGCCCGCCCGGCAGCCGTGACGCGCATTCGGGGGACGTCGATCGAAACGGCCCCGACTTCGATTCGATCGCCCGGTTCTGCCCGTCGGTCGACCCGCCGGAAGATGGCGCGAATGCGGGCCACCAGCTCTCGCGGGCTGAATGGCTTGGTGACGTAGTCGTCGGCGCCGATCTCCAGGCCCAGCACGCGATCCAGCTCGTCGTCGCGCGCAGTGAGCATGAGGATTGGCAGGTCGGAGTCGCGCCTGATCGTCCGGGCCACGTCCAGGCCGTCCATTCCGGGTAGCCCAAGGTCCAGGACTACCAGGTCCGGCTTGCGAACGCGGACCGCCGTCAGCGCCGATGGACCGTCCGTGGCGGTTATCACGCCGAACCCGGCATGCTCAAGGTAGTCTCGAGCGAGCTCCACGATCCGGGGTTCGTCGTCAACGACGAGAACGGTCTTCACAGTGGCCTCATCGTACGGCGCGGCGTTGTGCGGCGGGGGAAGTCGCGGCGCCTCCGCCCACCGCTCTCTCGGCTGCCTGCGGCGCGGCCAGGCCTGCCGTTGGCTCAGCCCGGATCCACCGATCGCCGCTTTTATCTCGTTCGGTCAGCCGGCTCATTCCTGTGTTGGCTCCTGCGCGCCTCGCTCACGCACTCTTCGAGTGCGCTCGCTCCGGTGCTCGTCGCCGCCTTGGCCTGCGCTCGTCGGCCCGGCGATCTGCGGCGCTTGACCGGTGGATCCGGGCTTACAGGGCCGTCGGGTTCGCCTGGTCGGTGCCAGTCGCGGGCGGTTCGGTCGTGTGGGCCCGGCGATGGAACTCGTCGAACGCAGCCTGCCCGGCCTCCCGCCACTCGCTCCTGTGCCAGCCCCCCGGCCGGCTGCCCGGCTCGACGGCACCGCTATCGTCCCAGGTCCTCCAGTCGCCGCGATGAGCCCACGCCCGGCGATGACCGCCGAAGAATGCCAGTCCGATCAGCCGGACGATGAGGATCAGAACGACGATCGTCACCAGCAGGCCGATGACGTGGCCCACTCCGAATGCCCCGCCGTAGGCCCAGGCCGGAACGTTGGTCGAGCCCGAAGCGGTTCCGGCGGCGAAACCAGCGCCGTAGGCGCCGGCGGTCAGAACGCCAGTGAATCCCAATAGCAGCAGTGCGGCCAAGATTCGGAAGCCGCCTCCATGTCGCATCTTGATCTCCTTGAGATGGCTCCCGATGGTCTGCACGCTCGGCCGGGAGCGGTGCCGCTCTCACACGGAAGACTGGCAATCGCTTGTGTAGGAGTCGTGTGTGCGGGCCGGAGAAGTCGTGATCGGGGCTGCGGCAGAGCCGTGAACGCGGCTTTCGGCGACTGACTTGTGCGGGCGCAACGGCGGGCCCGACGCAACGCGGAAGTGGCCGACGCCGGCCGTGTCGCATCCAGACGCAACACGCTTGCCGCAGCCGACCCCGGTGCTTATCGCCCGCCGAGGCGATCGGTCGGTCGCAGCCAGGTCAGGCGATGTCTCGGCGGCGTATGCCGATCGCCCCGACCATCAGACCGCCGACGGCAAGCACCAGGCACGCGATGACGCCGGCAACATCCCAATTGCCGATCATCGTCTGGCCGAGGTGGGCCGACAGCGCCAGCTGATGAACGGGGTCGGGCAGATTCAGCGCCGGCGCCAGGAAGTCGACCAGGAACGTGGCGATGACGAACACCGCCGTGACTTCGCCGGCGACCGTGTTGCGAAACAGCCCGCCGACCGCGAAGCCGACCCCTGCGGCCGCGGCCGCGTACAGCCCGAGGATCAGTGCGCCCATGACGGGAGTTGTCACATCGCTCCCCGCCGACGCCACTCCGACCGCCACGCCCAGCATGGCCACGACGGTCATCACGGCGATCGCACCGAAGACGCCCGCGCCGCCCGCAATCGCCCAGCGGGCGCGCCCGAGCGGGCTAGCCAGCAACAGCTCGAGCCGCCGGCCGTTCTCGTCGGAGGCCCATCCGGAAACGAGTGTCGCAGCCGCCAGGCCCGCAATGAGGTAGCCCATGTAGGCGAAGAGCAGCTGCAGGAAACCGCCCCCGGTCGTGATGTCGTAACCCTTGAACAGGGTCGTGAAGAGCTTCGCAGTGTCCGGCGACTTGGAGAGCTCGTCGGCGAACGATCGGCTGGACGCGGCGATCATTGCGGCATAGACGGCCAGGCCGAGGCCCCAGGCAAGAGCCTGCGGCAGCCGCTCCCCGAAAGAGCGGCCGGTCGGGCCACGAACGCCGAGGATCGCGCTCGGCATGGCGGGCGTCGGGATGGCGCTGATGGAGCCGAGGTCGCGCCGATCGAACGCGACGATGCCGACGCCGAACAGGGCGACGGCGACGATGGTCACCGGCACGAGCGAGAGCCAGTCGTACTGGCCGGCCAGCGGCAGGTCGCCGGCCGTCCAATGGAACCAGGTCAGGTTTGCCGGTGCCTGTAGGGCCGGCACAGAAGCTGAGTAGCCGCTGACAACGTAGCCGCCGATCATGACCGCGCCGGCGACGCCCGCGGCGCTGGCGCGACCCATGAACGGGGCGAGAGCCCAGGCCACGGACCCGGACACCAGGCCGATCAGTGCGACCCAGAGCGCGAAGCCGACGGCCCCCGAGATCGGAACCGCGTCGCCGGGCAGGGTGCCAAAGGCTGCGGTACCGACGAAGGTAATGATCGCCAGGAAGGCCGTGGCAGCGACCATTCCGGTTACGTGAGCGGCCAGCTTCTCGATCGCAATCCGGCGCTTGCCGAATGGCGCTGCGGCGACCATGTCCAGGCTGCCACGTCGCGCCTCCGCGGCGAGGGTCCCCGACAGGGCGAAGATCGACCAGAAGCCGGCGATAAGCCCGAAGAATGGGCCGTACTTCCACGCCACGGCACCGCCGAGCGTCTCCACGTTGACCGGGTTGCCGACGAGCCCCTTTATCACGGCCGGCATGCTGTCGATGACGTTCTGCAAATCCAGGCGCGACGCCGGCGTCGCGTAGGCTTCGCCAAAAGCGTATGCGCCCGCCAGCATGATCCCGCCCAGGAGGCCGGCGACGATGATGAACGCCAGGCGCGAGTCGCGGATCGTCTTGGCATAGATGCTGCCGAAGCCGTACAGGCGGCTGAACACTGGAACCGACGGAGTCCTCGGAAGCGAAGACGACCCAGCCTGGACGGCCATCACTTCGCCTCGGCCGCCTCGCGGCCGTACTGGGCCAGGAACGTCTCCTCGAGGCTGGGTTCGCGGCTCAAGAAGTCCGTAACTCCGAGGCGGGCGGCGGCCTGGACCACCGGCGTGATCGGGCCGAAGACGCGCAGGCGCAGGAGATGGTCCTCGACCTGGACGTCGCTCACGCCGTCGATCGCAACGAACTCGGCCGCCGGCGGCTCGCCGGCGAAGCGCAACTCCACCTGGTGATGGGCCAGGTCGCGCAGGGCATCGACCCGGTCGACCCGTACGATGCGGCCTTCGCGGATGATGGCGACGCGGTCGCAGCTCCGCTCGACCTCGCTCAGGATGTGGCTGGAGAGGAAGACCGTTCCGCCGTCGGTGACGGCCTCGCGCAGGAGCGAGAAGAAGGTCTGTTGTACGAGCGGGTCCAGGCCGGCGGTGGGTTCGTCGAGGAGAAGCAGCTCGGGCTTGTGCTGCAGCGCGGCGACCAGCCCAACCTTCTGCTTGTTGCCCTTGGAGTATTCGCGAAAACGCCGCTTCGGATCCAGGTCGAAACGCTCGATCAGCTGGGCCCGGTAGGCACGATCCACACCGCCGCGCAGGTTGCCGAAGTACTCGAGCGTCTGCCCGCCGGTCAGTCGGTCGTACAGCGCGAACTCGCCGGGCAGGTAGCCGATGCGTCGGTGGATCGCCGCCGGATCGGTCGAACTCTCGATGTCGAAGACGTAGGCCTTGCCGTTCGTCGGGCGGATGAGGTCGAGCAGGAGGCGGATGGTCGTCGTCTTGCCGGCGCCGTTCGGCCCGAGAAAGCCGAAGACCTCGCCTTTCTGGACCTCCAGGTTTACCTCCACGATTCCGCGGTGAGGACCGTAGAACTTGGTCAGCTTCTCAGTCCGAATGACCGGCGGCATGCGGTGCCTCCAAGACGACGATACGACTGCCGATTCTCGTCCCTTTCGAGTTTTCGGTCTACTCGCTCACGGCCCGTCTTCGGCGATGAGCGGACTTGGAGGCGATGGACCGCGGGTGCAGGAAATCGCCCTGCTGTCGATACTTCAGGCGATGTCCAAATCCGCCCGCGCTTTCGTCCAAACCGCGGCCGGGCTGGTTGCTTGCGCCTGCCTGGTGGTTTCGGTTGGTTGCAGCGGCGCGGCCGGTCCGACCTGCGGCACCGGAGCCGGGGCAGGTGCCTGCACTCGCGTTCTCTTCCTCGGCAATAGCTACACGTACGTCAACGACCTGCCGTCGACCTTCGCACGGCTGGCCCAATCGGGCGGTCGCCCGGTCCAGGTGGCCATGGTCGCCAACGGCGGCGAGACGCTGGCCCAGCACGCGGCGTCGTCCGAGTCTCTCGATAAGATCGCCTCGGGCGGGTGGACGTACGTGGTTCTCCAGGAGCAGAGCGAGACACCCGCCACGGCGGCCGGACGCGACGAAATGTATCAAGCCGTGCGGACGCTCGCCGGTAAAGCGCAGGCGGTTGGGGCTGTGCCTCTCCTATTCATGACGTGGGCTTACAAGGACGGTTTGCCGGCGTCCGGCCTGCCCACCTATGAGGCGATGCAGCAGCAGATCGATGCCGGGTACCTCGGCATCGCCAACGAGCTGGAGGTCCCGGTCGCCCCGGTCGGCTTCACCTGGTACATGGTCCACAACGACCATCCTGGTATAGGCCTTTGGAGCGACGACGGCAGCCACCCCAGCGTGGCCGGCACATACCTGGCCGCCTGCGTCTTCTACGCCTCGATCTTCCGTCAGAGCCCCGAAGGGCTGAGCTTCGGGGGCGGAATCCCGGACGATCAGGCCCGCGTCCTCCAGACCGAGGCGAATGACAACGTCCTGAAGCTGCAATCGCAGTGGGGCCTGCGGTGAGCGCAGGCCACGCCGGGTCTGGCGTCGCTCGCGGTCGCGGAACGAGCGTAGAATCCGAGCGACCATGAGCCTGAGCAGACTCCAAGGCATCGAACCCGGCCGCATCGGCGTCTTTGCCGGGCCTATCAACGACAAACCTGCAAGACTCCAACGCCAGTTCGTGCGCGAGATGGAGCGACTCGGCTACGGCACGCTCTGGTATGGCGAGGCCCTTGCCCAGGAGGCCTTTGCCCGGGGAGCCATCTATCTCGCCGCGACCGAGCGCCTGGTGATCGCCAGCGGCATCGCCAACATCTGGGCCCGCGACCCGGCAGCCATGGCAAACGGGGGCCGGACCCTCGCCGAAGCCTGGCCTGGCAGGTTCATCCTGGGCATCGGTGTCAGCCATGCGCCGATGGTGAGAGCGCGCGGACACGACTACGAACGGCCGCTCTCCGCGATGCGCGACTACCTCGAGGCGATGGGGCAGGCAACGTGGCGCGGGCCGAAGGCCGAGGTGCCACCGGTCGTGCTGGCCGCTCTGGGACCGAAGATGGTCGGCCTGGCCGGCGAGCGCACGGCCGGCGCGTACCCGTATTTCTCCACTTCCGCGCACATCCGGGAAGTCCGGGGCATCCTCGGGCCGGAGCCGTTCCTCGCGGCGGACCTGCCCGTTGTTGTTGCGCCCGATCTGAGCGTGGCGCGAGACATCGGCGATCGGCATCTCGCTTACTACATGGGCGTGGCCAACTACGGGAACAACCTGCGCCGGCTCGGTTGGGCCGAGGCCGATCTGGAGACGCCCGGCTCGGACGCGCTGTTCGAGGCAATCGTGGCCTGGGGGGATCTCGATCGAATCAGCGAGAAGGTGCGCGAGCGCTTCGAGGCGGGGGCCGACCAGGTCGTCCTCAATCTTGTGGCTGCCGACCCGTCCGAGCCCCCGCTGGACGAGCTCCGGGCGCTGGCGCCCCTGACGCGCGCGCGCTGACGGCGCTCGGCCGGGAAACGGGTCGACTGGCGCGCGCCGCGATCCGGAGTGCCTTGGCCGTGTCATACGGCGGACTCGAGTGCCACAATCAGTTGGTGCAGGAGGAGCGAGACACCACCGGCGAGGTCCGATCCGCGATCAGGGGCCGCAGTCCGGCGTCCGGCCGTGCCAGCGCCTCTTCGCTCGAGTTCCTCCACGTAAGCAAGCAGTACGACGCGGCTTCCGAGAGCCCCGGCGCGGTCAATGACCTGTCGTTTCAGGTCCCAGCCGGTGCCATCTGCGTTCTCGTCGGGCCATCTGGCTGCGGCAAGACGACCAGCCTGAAGATGGTCAATCGGCTCATAGAGCCGAGCGCCGGGCAGATCTTGCTCGATGGCGTCGATGTCGGAACCGAGAACGTGACCTCTCTCAGGCGACGCATCGGTTACGTGATCCAGCAGGTGGGCCTTTTCCCGCACCTGACGATCGGGCGTAACGTGGCCGTGGTGCCGAAGCTCGTCGGCTGGTCGAGGGAACGGCAGCGGGCCCGGACTCACGATCTGCTGTCGATGGTCGGGCTGGATCCCGACCGATACGCCGACCGATATCCCTGGCAACTCTCCGGCGGGGAACGGCAGCGAGTGGGCGTGGCTCGCGCTCTGGCTGCGGATCCGTCACTGATGCTGATGGACGAGCCCTTCGCGGCAGTGGATCCGATCGTCCGTGAGCGCCTCCAGGACGAGTTCCTGCGACTGCAGCGGGAGCTTGCCAAGACGATCCTCTTCGTCACTCACGACGTGGACGAGGCGATAAAGATGGGTGACCTGATCGCGGTCCTGGAGGATGGCGGTCGCCTGGCCCAGTTCGGACCGCCGGACGAGATTCTGGCCCATCCGGCCTCAGAGTTCGTCGCCCGATTCGTCGGCCAGGATCGCGGCCTCAAGCGCCTCTCGCTCAGAACCGTTGCGGACCTGAACGTCGAGCTGATAGGGCCGGCGGACGAGCTGCCGGCCTTCCTCCCGTCGACGACACTGAGGGACGCTCTTTCGATCCTGCTGGCCGCGGATACGAGAGGTGGCATCGCCCTCGACGAGGCAGGTTTGCCGCGCGGCCTTGTGACTGTCGATGCGATCGCGAGCGCACTGGCGGACGACGTCCAAGTCGAGACGGCCCGGACGTGAACGGCGAGCCGCTCGTCCGCTGGGACTGGCTGTTCGCCCACCTTGGGCCAATCGCCGATCGCGTGGGTCAGCACCTCTACCTGGCTGCGATCGCGGTTGGTATCGGGTTCGCAATCTCGTTCGCCCTGGCCGCGCTGTCGATCCGGCGACGCCGTCTCTTCCCGTTCATTACGATCCTCGCGACGGGCGTCTACGCAATCCCCAGCTTCGCCCTCTTCGCGGCGCTGGTCGCCGTCACCGGCCTGTCCGTGCTCACGGCGGAGATTCCGCTCGTTCTCTACACCCTGGTCCTGTTCGTCCCCAACATCGTGGCCGGTTTCGACGCCGTCCCCGGCGATGTCCTGGAGGCGGCCGATGGGCTCGGCTATACGTCGGGCGAAAGATGGTGGCGCGTGGAGCTGCCGCTGGCGGTCCCGCTCGTCGTGGCCGGCCTCAGGCTGGCAACCGTCTCGACGATCGGCCTTGTGACCGTGTCGGCGATCCTCGGCAACAGCTTTGGCGGGCTCGGCTACTACATCCTCGATGGCTACCACCGCCATTTCACGACGGAGATCCTCGTCGGCGGCCTGCTGTCCATCGGGCTGGCGGCGCTTGCCGACCTCGGCTGCGTCCTGCTGCAACGGCTTCTGACGCCCTGGGCGGCGGCACGCCGGATGGCTCGGTGATGGACATCTTCACCGCCACCGTGCAGTGGCTGGCCGACCCGATGCACTGGCAAGGTGCCAACGGAATCCCAGCCCGACTCTTCGAGCACGTTGCCCTGAGCGCCGTCTCTCTCGTTCTTTCGGGATGCGTCGCCATGCCGCTCGGGCTCTGGATCGGCCACACGGGCCGGTTTTCGTGGCTGGTAGTCAGTTCCGCCAATGCGTGGCGGGCCCTCCCATCGTTCGCCCTGATCGGACTGCTGGTGCCGTTCACAACCGTGATCGACCCGAATCTTGGGTTCACGCTCTACCCAACGCTCATCGCGATGATCGTCCTTGCCGGTCCGCCGGTTCTCGTCAACGCCTATCAGGGGGTTGCGGGCGTCGATCGCGATCTTGTCGAAGCAGCGCGGGCGATGGGGATGCGCGAGCGTCAGGTCCTGTTCGGGCTTGAGATACCGATTGCTCTTCCCGTCCTGGCGACCGGCGTACGCTCTGCAGCCGTCCAGGTCATTGCGACTGCCACACTCGGAGCCACCTTCGGCTTCGGTGGCCTGGGTCGCTTCATCGTCCTGGGTGATGCCAACCAGGACAACGGAGAGCTGTTTGGCGGAGTGGTGCTCGTGGCGGCGCTGGCCCTGATAACCCAGGCATTGTTCACGCTCTTGGAGCGGCGCCTCGTCTCCCCAGGACTGGCGAGCCGCACGGCCGGCTGAGCCAGCCGTGCCGGCCGGCCCGTCGGCGGTGCATCAGGCGATGCGCGCGATCGGTTCCGGGTCCCGCGCCGTCTTCCCGCGCCTATATTCTCAGGGCGTCGTGGCGGCCCGCTCTCTGGGCTGCGCGACCGGTGAAGGGAGGTGACCCAGATGCGGCTACCCCGCATGCTCGTCCTCGGGGCGTCGATGCTGGTGCTCTTGAGCGCCTGCTCGACGGGTGGGGGCGGCACTCAGACACCCACGCCAGGCGCCACCAGCGTCGCGAAGCCAACGATCAAGATCGGCTCCGACGGGTTCTATGAATCCCAACTCATGGCCGAGATCTACGCGCAGGCCCTCGAGGCAAGGGGCTACACGGTCGACCGAACCGGCATGGGTTTGGGAACGCGCGCCGTTACCGCCGCGGCCCTGGGGAGTGGTCAGATTGACCTCAAGCCGGAGTACATCGGTAGTGGACTGGCCTACTACGGTGGCAAGGCGACCGGCGATCCGGCCGCGAACGAGGCGGCCCTTCAGACGATCCTGAACGGCAAGGGTGGTGGCATCACCGTGCTCAACTATTCGCCGGCGGCCGATCAGAACGCGTTCGTGGTTACCCAGGCGACCGCGACCGAATTCCACCTGGCGACACTGAGCGATACGACGGCCGTCCAGGCTCAACTCAAGTTTGGCGTAGCGACCGATTGCTCGACCAACCCGGTTTGCGCGACCGCCCTCAAGAACGCCTATGGGCTCGATCTCTCCAATGCTCTCCCCCTCTCAGCCTGTGACCAGCCTATGGTCGACGCATTGACAGCCGGAACGATCACCGTGGGCGAGCTCTGCTCGACCCAGCCCGACATCGCCAGGAACGGCTGGATAGTCCTAACCGACGACAAGCACACCCAGCCGGCCGACAACATCGCCCCTCTGGTTCGCAACGACTACCTGGCCAAGGTCGACAAGGCGAGTTTCGAGCAGATCCTCAACGCGGTCTCGGCCAAGATGACGACGGCCGAGCTGACCAGCCTCAACGCCGAGTACGTCTTCGACAAGAAGGACATCGCGACGATCGCCAAGGAGTGGTTGACTACAAACAGCCTCAACTGAGCGCGACCCCCCAACCTCGCGTTTCCAACTGCCCTCGTCGCCTGACGGGGGCAGTTTCGTGTCGAGCCGCCCTCGGGCGCGGCCCACAGCCTACGTGGCTGGCGTGGACTTCTCGACCCGGCGCGACCGCCACTCCGCCGCCGGGAACGGCTTCGAACAGTAAGCGGTCTCGCGGACGATCTTGCCGTCACGACACTCGAACACGAAGACCGTGTTATAGCGGTCGTCGCCGTAATCGAGGACCGCCTTGGTCACAACGATGTCGCCGGCGGCGATCGTCCTGTACGGAGGGATCGAGGGCAGGCCGGGGATGGCTGTGTAGACCGTCTGCCGGTTGACCCGGCCACGGATCGCTTCGCCCGACTGCGGGTAGACCATTTCGGAGTCGTCGGTAAAGACCTCGCTCATCACCGAGACGTCCTTGGC
>DASWZK010000160.1:0-5464 GCA_036404515.1 Candidatus Limnocylindrales bacterium | reverse complement strand
AACGCGGCTGCGGCCGCGTTCTACTACCTTCGAGTCGTGGTCTACATGTATATGCGCGAACCGGCCGAGGAGGCGGCGCCGAGCTCACCGGGCCTGCTATTCCGAGCCGGCCTGGCGGTCACGGGCGTGGCCACGCTGATCTTCGGGTTTTTCCCCGCCCTCGTGACTGCCGCGACCAACGCCGCAAACGTCTTCCACGGCTAGACCCGGTGGCCCCGTCGGGGCGCGAAGAGACTGTCGACTACCGCTAAGCGCGGCTACGCCGGTTCGCGACAACCCACGAGGATCACGGAGAACCCTCGCCCAAACCTACTGGTCGCCGAACGGGGCGATCGAGTGCGACGGCGCGACGGCCGGGTTCGTGTTGAACGGCGTCGGGGTGACGACCGGCAGAGGCGTCGGCGTATCCGTCGCCAGAACCACCGCCGTGGGCCTTGGGGGCACAGACACGGATGCGCCTGGCCAGGCCACGACGACTGCGACCGCGATCAGCAGGGCAGACGCAATGCCGGCGAGCGCCCCGAAAGCGAGATTCATTCGACCAATCATGTCCTGAGATTACCAAGGATCGGGTCCGGCGTCAGGATGTGTTCGGAAACCCGAGCTCGAGACGCCGAGCGACCCGAACTGTGGCGCCTGCCTTGTGATTGGGCGGCCCCGCGGTACCTCGATTCGCCGCGGACAAACGCGGCGTGCTTCCCAACTCCGGGGTCTTGCCCGAGGCGAGACGGTCGAGCGCCTGTTAGGATGCCGGGCGATGCGACGCCTTCGTCCGATTCTCGGAAGCCTCTACCGATCGGTCTCGCGGCCGATCGGTCGTATAGGCGGCCATCTGCTCGCCCTTATTCCCGCTCTCATTGCGGGTGCCGGCGTCTTCCTGGTGGTGGCCGGGCTCTTCTATTACCTCCAACCGGTTTCGGCCGAGTCCAACGCCACACCCACCCCTATGCCATCCGTGTCCGTCGCTCCCTTCAGCCTGCCGCCGCTCATGTCGATCGCGCCTTCGGGAAGCGCCGAGGTAGCTGCCGCCGTCGCGACCCGGATTGTCGTCCCCGCGCTCAACATCGACCTGCCGGTCGTCACCTCGCCGCCGAACGAGCAGTTCCCGCTCTGCAACGCAGCCGAGATCCTGACCTGGCCGTCTTCACCTCCGAAGCCTCTTGGCTATCCGGGTCTGCCACAGGCGGTGTACCTGTACGCTCACGCCCGAACGAACATGTTTCTGCCGCTCCTGACCCAGTCGGAGATCAACAACGGAGCCGCGATGATCGGCATGTGGGCTGAGGTGTATACGGCCGACGACCAGCGCCACGTCTATACGATCACCGAGGTCCTGCGCCACGTGTCCGGATCGGCCGCGCTCGACACGGCAGCCAACGCCACGACGGACCAGCTGTGGCTGCAGACGTCGGAGGGGCCGGTCGGAGACCCGTACAAGCTGCAGGTCGTGGCCGAGCCGATCGGCGTGATTGCGGCCACTGCCGCGGCCGCCCATCCCACTGGCAAGGGCAACGTCTGCCCGGACGCCCCAAAGTGCAAGACGAGCACCTCCACCGGCTGCCGGCCTTAGACCGCCCACCACTCGGGCCGGAAGAAAGCCCGCGGCCAGTCCTTCCTAGTGTGCTCGCCCATATGACGCCCTCAAAGCACAACGATCGAAGCACGGTAGTCGCGAGCACGTCCGCCGGCAGGGTCTGAGCGAGCCCCGACTCGAACCGGCTCGAGCTTCCGTCAGAAGGCGATCTCGCCGAACTCGGTTTCGCCGGGCTCGTCGCTTTCCGTTGGCCCATCGTGGCCGGGCCTGGCGCGGAGCAGGAGGGCCGGGACCACGGCGATCAGCGTCACGACCGCCGCGACCAGGAAGATACCGACCATGATCGTCGCCGCCTTCGTAGCCGCCCATTGCTCGAGGGCCTGGGCGACGAGGCCGTCAGTGATCGGCCGATCGCGCAGGTAGGCGGGGATGTATTGCTTGTAGCCGGATCCCGAGCCGTAGATCTCGTTCGAGAGGCTGGTGATCGTCGTGGACCCGTAGGCCGTGAGGGCAGCCATGCCGACGGCCATGCCGATCATTCGAGCCACCGTGACCGTTGCCGAGGCCGCGCCAAACGCAGCCCGCCCCGCCGACTCCACGGCGGCAGTGGATCGAGGCGTAACCGTGAGCCCAAAACCCAGGCCGAAGACCGCTCCCGACGCCGCGAAAGCGTTCGTCGGAGCGTCCGGGCTCCAGGTCGACATCCACGCCAGGCCACCGGCGCTGAGGGCCAGACCAACCACGGTAAGCAGCCGCAGCGACACCCGCCGAACCAGGAAGCCCGACGCTAGCGCCCCCACGGCCATGGCTCCGGCAATTGCCCCCAGGACGACGCGCTGCTCATCCGGGCCGCCGTACAGGACCCGATCGACGAACACCGCCCCACCGACGATGGCGGTTGCCATCCCGTACCCGGTCAGGAGCGAGATCAGCGCCGCGGAGGAGAAGACACGGTCGGCGAACAGGCGCGGATCGAGGAAGGGGTTCTGGCGGTGCAGGCCGTGCCGGATGGCCAGCAGCCCGGCTACGATGCCGCCCGCGATGAGGCCGCTCACCGCAATGTCCGTTGGCACACCGAATACCTGGTCGGCGTTCCCGATCAGCGTTGTCCCCGCCAGGATCGCACCGAGAGAGACGGTGAAGAGCGTCGCGCCCAGCAGGTCGAGCCGAGCCGGCTGGCGGCGAGTGTCCCAGCCGGCGCTCGCGGCCCAGGCGATGACCAGGGCGCAGATCCCGATCGGCGCGTTGACGTAGAAGACCCAACGCCATGCCGGGGCGATGGTGGCCACGAGCGGGCCACCGGAAACGCCCAGATCGGCCAGAGCGGTTTCGGGATGGACGGTCTCGAGGACAGCCGCGCCGACGAAGGGGCCGGCAGCCATGCCCAGGAATGTGAGCGCGCCGATGACGCCGAGGGCCCGCGGCCTGGCGGGGCCTTCGAACAGATGCGAGGCGGCGGCGGTGGCGACCGGGATGATAGCGCCGCCGCCGACGGCCTGGACCAGCCGCGCGGCGATCAGCTGGTCGAGGCTCTGAGCGAGACCGGCCAGCAGCGAGCCCAAGGTGAAGATCGCCAGGGCCAGGAGGAACAACCGGCGCGCGCCGAACACGTCGGTGAGGCGGCCTGCGAGCGGCATGGTGACGACGTAGACCAACAGATACCCGTTGATGATCCACGACGCCTCGCGCAGGTCCGTCCAGTTCGCGATCGTGGCCAGGATCTGGGGGAGGGCGACGGCCGTGACCATCAGCTCGAGGCCGGCCAGGAAGACGCCGACGCCGAGCACGCCAAGGAGCAAGTAGGAGTCGCGACGGCGCATGTCGGCCAGTGTACGGGCGGGCGTTTGTGGCTGCGCCCGACGATCGCATCGTGGCAGAGCCCGGGCCGTCCTGTCCGCAGCCAGGCTTGGTCGCCGCCGTGAGCCGCTCCGACCATTCCCCCGGACGCGCCGAGATGGGCGCCGCGGCCCGAGCGACGCACTCGCACGCACCACTCGGCGGCCCGCGAACGCTCTCGCGCCACGCTCAACGACCGAGGCCTACCATTGCCGCGCGCCTTCGATCCCAGTCGAGGGCCCCTGGAGGTCACATATGGCAGGAGTCAGGGTCCGCGGCGCGCCGCTCGTGCTTGCGGTTCTTGTGCTGTCCGTGCTCGTCTACGGCTGCAGCTCCGGTGCTTCCCCGACGGGTGGGGTCGGCGACAGCCCCGGCTGCGACCACTGGTGTGGCAACGGATCAGCCACCGTAACGATCGCCGGAAACACGACCACAATCTCGGGCGGGGGCTGCTTCGACGGGGGTTCCGCCGGCGTCGACTTGCGTTTCGGCGACTGGGGCGCCAACGGTGTCGGCGACTATTTGACCCTCATCGCCCATCGCGCCGGCGGCCCGACGTACACGCCCGAGGCAACGCCCGCCGGTCCGAACGCCAGCCAATACCCAACGCCGACCGTCAGCGGCAGCGTCTCGGGCAACCCATTCGTCCTCGGGGGGGATGCGGTCGTGATCTTGAACGCCGACGGCACGGGATTCTTCTCCGGTACCGACGTCAATGGCATCGGCTTCGTCAAGGGCACGTTTACCTGCAGCTGAACGATCGCTCGGACGACGGAGGCTGGCGAGCAGGCGGGAGGAGACCCTTCGCAGGTCGACGACATGTCAGCCTTGCAGACGGAGACGCGGATGCGGCTGGCCGTGGCGATCGGCGTCATCGCTTGACAGCCGCTCGAAGGCCGCCTAGCATCAATCGGCCTTTATATATAGGCTCGTTCGTCCGGGGCGCTCGCCGCCTCGACAGGAAGCGTGGCCCCCAGAGCGGTGGCCCGCAACACGGATACGAGGCCGCGCATCTTGCCCTCCCCCGTACACATCAGGGGCACCGTCGCTACGATCGTCGATCAGCCCGACGATCTGCGCGAGCTGCGCGTCTTCCACAAGGCGCTGGCCGACGTGAACCGCCTGCGGATCGTGAGGCGCCTCGCCGGGGGCCCGGCCACGGTGAGCGAGCTGATCGATACCGTCGGCCTCAGCCAGCCGCTCGTCTCATGGCATGTGAGTCGGCTCAAGGCTGCAGGCGTGATCGAGACGCGGCGAATCGGTCGCGAGGTGGTTTGCCAGCTCCGCCTGAACGTCTTCGACGAGGTCGAAGAACGCGAGCGCATCCTCCTCGGCGTCCCGAGGGACGGCACGGTCGCCGCGGCCGTCCCGGCGATCGGGCAGCCGGCGCAGCCGGGGCCGCCACCGACCGGCCGCCCGGTCGAGGTGCGTTGACAGTGGGCGACCAGTCGTTCGTCTCCCAGGCGGCGCGCGCCCGCTTGCGGGGCGCCATCACTCCCATCGCCATCTGGGCGGGCAAGCTCGGGCTCACGCCCAACGGCCTCACCGTCATCGGCTTCCTGATCTCCGGCGTCGCGGCCGCCACGGCTGCGACCCAGCTTTGGCTCGCCGCCGCCGCCCTCGTCGTATTTGGCGGCTCGTTCGACATGCTCGACGGCGGGCTTGCCCGCGCCCAGAACCGCGTCACGCGGTTCGGGGCCTTCCTGGATTCCACCCTCGACCGCTGGGGCGAGGGCGTGGTCTACATCGGGATCGTCGCCGGCGCCTCGGCTGCCGGCTTCGCCGCGGGAGCGGTCCTGGCCGCCGCCGCGGCCGTATCCAGCTTCCAGGTCAGCTACACCCGGGCCAAAGCCGAGAGTCTCAAGTTGCACGGCGAGGTGGGCATCGCGCCCCGAGCCGAGCGGCTCGTCCTCCTGACCGTCGGTCTCGTCCTCGCCGGCCTGGACGGAGGTCTCGCCCCGGGCGCGCGCGGTCAGCTCTGGCTGGCGCTTGCCCTCGGCCTAATCGTCGTCACCGCCAGCATCACCGCAGTCCAGCGGACCTGGCACGTTCGTACGCAGCTTCGCAAAGAGGAGCAAGGAGCACAGTGAGCGA
>DASWZK010000159.1:0-13074 GCA_036404515.1 Candidatus Limnocylindrales bacterium | reverse complement strand
CTATAGCCACCGCCGCTGGCCAGCGTTCCTTCGACGAACACGGACTGGAAGTCGCCGAAAGGAGCCCCTTCGTTCCACGCCGTCTCGCTGAGGTAGGTTCCGGGGGCCGGATTGGCCGTCGGATCGCAGCCGAGCAATGCCAGGCAGTAGTCGGCGGCGACCAGCTCCGTGCCGCCCACGCCGGTGACCAGCGGGTCGCTGGCCGGCGAGGAGACGGACAGGATCCAGGAGTTGCCGTCGCAGGTCGGCTGGGCCGCGCCCTCGTCGCCGGAGGAGGCGAAGAGAGTCATGCCCTCGAGGGTGGCCTTGGCAAAGACCTGGTGCTCCTGGGCGAGGATCTTGGGATCCACGCAGCTTTCAGCCTCGCCGAAGCTCTGGGAGATGACGTCGCCGAGGTTGTGATTCACCGCGTACTTGGTGGCGGACAGGATGTCGGCGTCCTGATCCGACTTGGATAGGTCGAGAACGATGTTGGCACCGGGGGCGATGGCATGCGCCCACAGGACGTCGAGCGAGATCTCCTCGGCCCACCCGGTCATGTCGGGATCACCTGTGACGAACGGCGTGAGTCCGTCCGGGGCGATCTGGGTGAACCTGCCGAGACTGGGATCAGGCGGATTGCCCAGCCCGTTGAGACCCGGCAAACCGTAGAAGGTGTCGAAGGTGTTGAGCTGGTCGACGATGTTCGGCGATTGGAAGGCGTCGACGATCACGATCGTCTCGCCCTTGCCGGTGTAGCCCGTAGAGATCAGCTTATCGACGTTATACGCGTGGCGCATCTGGTACGGGTCGTAGCACTGCCCGGTCGAGAGGCCCACCTGGCAACTGAACAGGCCGTAGCCGGGACCAGCGACGTTGGCTGGGATGGCCTGCGGACCTAGCACGAGGGATGGCGACGCGACCGAGCCTGCGCGAGCCACCCCGGCAGCCGCTGGCACCAAGCTGATGATCAAGGCTAATGTCGCCAGGATAGGTAGAACCCTGTAGGTCTTCATGTTCACCTCTTCTGGGGTCAGTTCTGGTACACGAGTCGCGACTGGGACATGTTGGCGATCAGTCAAGGCGGCTGGGTCTCACCCCCTTCGCCATGGTCGCGGCGGTTGCTCGCTCAGACGGTTGCTCGCGCATCCTTGCAGCGGCGCGAGGGGTGAAGTCGTCGGAAGATGCCCAAGAGCCTGAGACCGAGCGCCGTGTCGCCGGCCTAGTGCTGCTGAAGGTCGCCGGGTCCGTGTACCCGATCGGTACACAGTGTCTGGGGCCGACGTCGCCGTTCGTGTCCGGCGGGGCCGCATTGACCGCGAACGTGCCGACCGACGATAGGCCACTGCTGCACGCCTCTGCGCCACCATCGGGGCCGGTCTCGCCAATGGCTTCAGCACGACGATACCGGCGACCGTGCTCCCTGACGCCGTGCCGTGGGAACGGTGACTTCCCACGCCTCCCCGTGTATCCCGATTGTCCTACCCGACGCAACTACCGCACAAGCCACTCGGACACAGGTGGTGCGGTGGCGCACCGCAGAGCCAGCGGCCGTGTACCGACCATTCGAACGAGTCGATGTCCTCGGCCTCAGGGAAGCGACGATCCGGCTCTATGAACCTTCCGGGGCGGACTTGGCAGCGGTTGTTGCCCGGTCGCGGATCAGGGAGGCTAGGCTCGTCATCCCCATCGCGAACATTGCTCGGCGCCGCTCGTGACGACACGATAACTGGACACGTTATGCTCGGCCCTCTAAGCACGGTGCTACAGCGCATAGACGTTTCGGCCTTCCAAGCTGAATGTCGCGGGTTCGAGACCCGTCTCCCGCTCCAAACCCCCATTTCGTGCTCGGCACGACACTCAGCCTGTTTGGGGCGAGGGGCGCGGAGACTGCCATGAGGCTGCTACAACGCTCAGCCCGGGCACCCGAGCTGAGTCCACGACGGCAGATAATCGGCGTCATCATCAAGGACGAAGACTGGTTCAAACCCGAACCCGACAACGGCCGCACAGTGGTCGGTCCCGCGGCGGCAAGTTCGTCTGAACGTCTCGCGTCCGCTGCCTTCCGGGCGACGGCAGCCTCTATCTCATCGAACCTGCGGGTGCCCGGCGAGCTGTTCTGCGTGAACTGCCACAGCCAGCGCCTACTCACCAGGGCGGCTAGCCTCAGGCGGGCAGGGCCAACTCGTGAGCAGTCTTGAAGTACCGTCCGTGCGTCCTGACGAGCGCGTCCCTAGATGCAGCCCCAAGCAGCACAACCTCGATGGAAGGCCGTGCCCGGTACTCGACCTCAAGCTCGAACCGCCGAGCCAGAGCTGCGGGACCCGAGAGTGTCGGGAATTCTTCCACGCTCTCGGCTCGGCCAACCTGCTGATCGTAGACCAAGAGAAAGTATTTCATCGTCACTAACTACAGTCGGTCGGTATCTTCCAAAGCCTTAGCGATGCCTTCGAGCATACGGCTGAGTTGTTCTCGAAGCTCAACAATGTCCTGGCCCAGTTCATCGTCCGGTTCGCTCTGCATCCTGACTATGCTGAGCTCTAAAGCTTCAATCGAGTCCGCGACGGTCTGTACCATGGCCCAGAGATCCCGGCGGGAGATATCGCTCGCGAGAACCCGCCTGTCCGGCTCCAAGGGTAGTTGACCGTAGCGAATCTGGCGTCCCCAGGCATCGCCTAGGCTCTCGGTAATCTGAGCCCATTGGTCCTGCATCTGGGTCCTGACTTGGATCTCGACCCACCGTTCGTCTCGGCGCACGAGCAGATGAACGGCCCTATACCCGAATTGCGGTCTTGTCCGCCGATCCACGATCTTGCACTCGCCGACCGCCTCGGCGACCTGTGCCACAAGGTTGTCCTGCTGTACGCGGTTCATCTGTTGAACGATTCGGACACCCGCGATGTCCTGCATTCGGCTGAGTGATGTCCCTCGTCGTACCTTGTCGACAATCGTCTGAACGGTCTTGAGCCGGGACGTTTGGTCGACTGCCGGCAGGCGCGACTGGATGTCGGCCTGGACGCTGTCGAGGAGGTCGAAGTGCTCCTCACGCAGCCGCTGAAGAAGGTTCAGGTCGCCTGGGGAGAGGACATCCGACATCCGGATGCGTGTGCCAAGTCGGTTGATGGCGGATACCGTCAGACGTTCCCGTCGCATCGCGAACTCGTCGTCGCCGATAGTCATGCTTTCCCGTCCCACTCAGGCGGCCGCCGAAGATCGACGGAAGGGTTGGTCCGGCGAGTCTTCCTCGGTCCCCAATTCTACGGGCCGGGCCGCTCTCGAGAATCTGGCATGTCGCACGGTCGGCAAGAACGCCCATGACGTGCAGGCACTCGGAACGCTTGGACCGATCGATGACGACCGGGCCCCCTTCTCGCCACGGCCAAACGACCGACTGACCGCCGTACAGGCCGCAAACGACGACACGATAACTGGACACGAAATGCTCGGGCTCCCACGAGGCGTGCCACTGCGCATACGCACCCAGGCCTTCCAAGCTGAATGTCGCGGGTTCGAGACCCGTCTCCCGCTCCACTTCCCCTTTCGTGCTCAGCACGACACTCAGCCTGTGCCGGGCGTGGGGCGTCCGAGGGTCGTCGAGGCTGCTACACCGCTCGGCCGCCTCACCGTATCCAGCCGAACTCCTTGCTCCGTTATGTCAGCCGCTCCGGCCTTCTGAGCTGATTCGGTCAAGAACATCCAGCTGGCGGCCGGACTTGCGTCAGGTGGTGAGCGTAGGCGCGATGACGCCCCTCACGCGCCTGGCCCCGGTCCGGACCCATACGCGCTCACCCATGGCCTCGACGGCCCCGGGCAGCTGCAAATGCCTTGTGGCTGCCCGGCCCTCGGCTCGCAGTGGGGCGCCTCGAGTCGCCTTTGCCGGGGACCGTCGCCGCCCCTAATCCGGCCGCCTTGCACGACACGATAACTGGACCGGCTACCTCGGCCCTCCACGAAGGGTGCTACAGCGCTAAGGCACTTCGGCCTTCCAAGCTGAACATCTCGGGTTCGAATCCCGTCTCCAGCTCCACTTCCCCTTTTACGCTCAGCGCGACACTCAGCCCCAATCCCAGGGTCTGCTCGTCAGGTGGGACGTCCAATGGCCCATCGTTAGATGTAACCAGCTAAGTCATACTGTCGTCGCGGCCAGCCGAGTCTCTCAGCCAGGCGAGCCTCCCATAGCTCCCGTCGCGCAGGGCCAATGGCGAGTCCGTTCGGTGAACGGTGGGCTTACGTCGCAAGGAGGTCGTGGATGTTCCGCCGTGACTACTCGCTCCAGCGCGCCACCGCCGCCGGGGAGAACGCGCGGCGCGAACGGCGTCTCGAGCATATCCGCGGGCTGCGGCTGAACGTCGTGTCGGAGACCGACGTGGGGTGGGATCTGGCCCGCCGGGCGTGGAATCTCGCCGCCGACCAGCGGCCCCGGCACGTCGCCTTCCCCGAGACGGCGGACGACGTCGTCAAGCTCGTGACGTTCGCCGGCGGCGAAGGACTGCGGGTGGCACCCCAGGGGACGGGACATGGAGCGGGGGCACTGGGCGCGATCGAGGATGCCGTGCTCATGAGACCGTCCCGGATGCGCGACGTCGCGATCGACCCGGGCCAGCGCCGCGCCCGCGTCGGGGCCGGGGTGACGTGGGGTGAGGTCCAGGCGGCCGCTGCCGCACACGGCCTCGCCGGCCTGGCGGGCACCGCACCCGAGGTCGGGGTGGTGGGCTACACCCTGGGCGGTGGGCTGGGCTGGCTCGCCCGGCGCTACGGCCTGGCCTGCAACAGCGTCCTCGCCATCGACGTCGTGACCGCCAATGGTCTGCTGCTCCGTGTCGACCGCGAGCACGACCCTGACCTCTTCTGGGCGCTCCGCGGTGGCGGGGGCAGCTTCGGCGTCGTCACTGCGCTCGAGTTCGCCTTGTATCCCGTGCGCGAGCTGTACGCGGGCGCCCTGTTCTGGCCGCAGGAGCGCGCCGCCGAGATCCTCCATGCCTGGCAGGCATGGACCACCGGCCTGCCCGACACGGTCACGTCCGTCGGCCGCCTCCTCAACCTGCCGCCCATTCCGGAGATCCCCGAAGGGCTGCGGGGCCGCTCGTTCGTGCTCGTCGAGGCGGCGTGCCTGGCGACGGAGGGCGAGGGCATCGAGCTGCTGCGCCCGCTCCGGGAGCGCGGGCCGGAGATCGACACTTTCACCATGCTGCCGCCGACCGCGCTCGGCGCGCTGCACATGGACCCGGTCGACCCGGTCCCGGTCTCCATCGACGGGTGGCTCCTCGCGGACCTTCCGTCGGCGGCCATCGACGCCGTCGTCGAGGCGGCGGGTCCTGAGTCGGGATCGCCGCTGTTGTCGGTCGAGCTGCGCCACCTGGGCGGTGCGCTGCTCGACGCTGCGCCGGAACAGGGGGCGCTGGCCTCGCTCGACGCCCGGTTCGCGACCGCCACGCTCAGCCTGGTACCGAACGCGGACATGGCCGCCGCCGTGGAGCGTCATTCTGCCATCGTGCGGGCCGCGCTGGCACCGTGGGAGGCGGAGCGGAACTACCCCAACTTCGCCGAGCGATCCTTCAGTGCGTCGGATTTCTACTCGCCATCGACCTGCGAACGGCTCGGCCGCGTCAAGGCCCAGTACGACCCGCGAGACCTCATTCGATCGACGCATCCGATCCCGACGGCGTGACGCCCGCCTGTGCGGCGCAAGACCGGCGTAGTCGCCGCCCTCAATCCGGCCGCCTTGCACGACACGATAACTGGACACGCTACGCTCGGCACTTCACGAGCGGTGCTACAACGCATAGCCGCTTAGACCTTCCAAGCTGAATGTCGCGGGTTCGAGACCCGTCTCTCGCTCCAGTTTCCCTCGACTCTGACCTCATACAGGCGCCACACCTGGGCGTGCTTCCTCGCGTGTTGGGACTTCGAACTCGATCTGGATGGTCGAAGAGTCGCCCGAGCCCTCATGTGCCCGCGCCCGCGCCGTTCCGCCTGTAATCCTAAGTGTGTAGGTATCTCGTTCCTGGGGATGCGCGTAGACTCCACGAGCCGACTGTTTCAGTGCGACGAAGCAGGGGACGGAGTCCCCCTGGGCCAACGGCACTGGGTCCTAACGAGGGAGTCGAAGCATGAGGTGGGCAGGAGCAAGGAGCACATCGCGGGGCAGGCCGACATGAAAGCGGTCTACCTGCCTGGCGACCGAGCATTCCTCCGCTACATCGAGGTCCCCGGCGACGATCCCCCCTTGCTGTGGCTACATGGCTGGCAGTGCTCCGCGACCGGCGAGCTGATGCCTGCCGCAGTCCGGCCGCCCTTGCGGGGTCGCCGTTCGCTCCTGGTCGATTTCCTCGGCCATGGGTACAGCGACAAGCCGCTCGGCTTCGGCTACGGGGTCGAGGATCACGCTCGGACGATCGTCGCGCTCATCGATGCCCTGGAACTGCGCAAGTGCGGCCTAGTGGGTCACAGCATGGGCGGCGCGGTCGCCATCCTCGTGGCGGCGGCTCGGCCCGGGATCGTGTCGCTGCTCGTCATGGCCGAAGGAAACGTTGACGCTGGGGGCGGCGTGCGTCTTGGTGGCCAGACCGAAGATCAGTTCATCCATCGCGGCTTCCGGGAAATGCTGGAGGCCCACTTCAGGGAAGCGGAGGCGCAGCCGGACGGTCTGCGAGCTGCCCACCTCGGGATCGAGCGGCTCGTCGAGCCTCGTGCAATCCATCGCGAGGCGGTGTCGATCGAGCTCGAGAGGAACCCATCCATTCGCTCGCTCCTGGGCAAACTCGAGATGCCGCGCTGGTATCTCCAGGGCGAACTCAGCGATCCCGAGCCGGATCTGCAGCATGACCTTGCAGCGATGGGTATTGGGTGGAAGGTCGTCCCGCAAACGGGACATGCGATGGGGCTCCAGAATCCGGAGGGCCTCGCGCAGAGCGTCGCCGAGGTGCTGGTTGCATCCTGGCCCAGGTGATTCTCGCCGCCGAACTCCGTAGTGTGGCGATAGGTCCAGCGATCCAGCTGATTTCCCTCTGGCCCTGAGCCTTGAGGGGCACCACGACCGATCTCCATCCTTCACGACGTGCCCAAACGCCCCATAGCTGGCCGACTTGGTGCTGGTACGGCATCGTGTGCGGCCAGGCCCGGTCCCGCTCGCGTGCTCCCCTTCCGACCACGCCTTGCAGGCGAACAAGGTCGCCGGAGGAGCCAAACGAGACACGATAACTGGACACGCTACGCTCGGCCCGCCACGAGGGGTGCTACTGCGCACACAGGCTCCTCGGCCTTCCAGCTGAACGTCGCGGGTTCGAGACCCGTCTCCCGCTCCACTCCCACGTTTCGTGCTCAGGACGGCACGATAACTGCACGTCCATACATCCGAACCAACCGGCGGATGTGACCGAGTCGCCTGCCACAACGCTCGTTCGGACGGCTGACCCACGTGTCGATGCTCAGTACGACTTTCGCTCGACCATGTCGACGACGCGCACTCGTGGGGTTCCGCCCAGGGCTGGCGCGGCCTGCGGCGACCGCCATAGCTCCTCCAGGGCCAGCTTGAACGCCTCGGCCTGTCCAAGGCTGCCGAACTCGAGGTCCACCGCGACGTAGTTGGGATCGTCGGTCGGTCTGTAGATCTGATATGAGGAAGCCGCAGAGTTGATGGTTCGGTTCGTCGCCTGTATCGGACGGCAGGAGGAAGCGAAGCCAGCCCTCTCGGCTGGTCGTTAGCAGGGGGCGCAGTCGGGGCAGAGGTCGTCACACGGCGCCTCGGGAGCGGACAGAGCACGCCGGATGGCGGCGAACGGCCGTCCGAGGCCTGCGCGAATGCTGGTGAACAGCCGAGTCGCTAGGTGGCCGGCGGGCTCATCCGGGTGCGCCCTGGCGAGACGGTACTGGTCCGCCTCCTTCGCGAGACGGTACTGGTCGGCCTCATGGATCAGCTCTTCCTGTCGCTGCTTCGCGAGCCAGAGGGGCCAGGGGTCGGGCATCTCTCGAAACATGTGCTGCTCTTCCTTCCACGTTCTCGTACGACGACTTGCCTGGTCTCGTCGAGAGGGCGGCCAGCCAGGCGCTCAAGGCGGGGCCTAGCCCCCGACGGTGACCGTCGACAGGTCATCAACCAGGCTTGGCAAGGAGGAAGGCCCCGGATCTCCGGGGCCTTCCTCTGTTCCCCGCTCTGGCTACCATCCGGTCTGACCCGGCTGGGGTGCCGAGGCCAGCCCGGAGGCAGGTGCCCACAGCGTCGGGCCATAGACCGGGTCGCTACCGTTGCCAGGCGTGACCGAGGAGCTGGTCTGACCCGGCTGGAGTGCGGCGGTGATCTTCGGCGCCGATGGGGCAGTGAGCAGCGAGATCGTCTGACCCGGCTGGGGTGCCGAGGTCGGCCCGGAGGCAGGTGTCCACAGCGTCGGGCCATAGACCGGGTCGCTACCGTTGCCGGGCGTGATGTGCTCATGGGCAGGATCGTATCTGGCAGCCGGAGAGACTACCGCGGAGACGGTCTGACCCGGCTGGAGTGCCTCGGTGATCTTCGGCGCCGACACAGCCGCGGGGATCGTCGGAGTGGCGCCCAAGCGGGCGGCCGCTCCGGTCAAGTCCTGTTCGCCGCGGAAGTTCTGTGACCCGGTGTCGACCGAGGAAACGGTCGCCGGGCGGGGGGCCGCCGCTGCGGTGCCGACTAGGGCGACGAGAATCGCGATGGTTGCACCGAGCACGACGATCCCGGCGGGGAGCAGATAAACGGTTCGCTTGTAACTAGGCATTGCTTTCTCCTGTACTGGTGCCTCTGCGACTCTCGCAGGGCGTTGGTCGACGCAGATCGATCACGCCACCTCCACCGCGAGCTCGTAGATCTCGCTCGTGGGATGGCCTGCGCGCTCGTGGATTCGAAGGACCGCCTCGCAGCTCGGTCCGCTGGATAGGCAGAAGACCTTGCCCTTCTCGGGGTCGAGCCAGGCGCGCTCGAAATGCACGCCCTCGTCCGCCTCGATGGCGAGGTCGGATTCGTGGGCCTCCTTCAGCTGTGGCGCCGTCACGCCCACGAACCCCGAGTGGACATCCATGAACTTCGTCACTGGTTTCTCCTGTGCGGTTGCTTCGGATCAAAGGTGGCTATGCCGCAGCCGGCGGTCATCGCGCTTTCGGCCGATATGCCCGTGTATTCCCGACCGATGCGGCAGAGCAATGTGCGACACACCACGCGCAACATCGGTCATTCGACCGATGACCCCTGGTGCGCCGGGCCTACACTTCGCGGTCATGCACACTGCGCTGAGAGCCGTTCGTTGCCCGCTCCTCGTCGGGCGCGACGACCTGCTCGAGCTCGCGGATCGGCGGCTCGAGGAGGTCACCGCCGGCCGGGGCCAGTTCCTCCTGCTCGCCGGTGAGGCGGGGATCGGCAAGACCCGTCTGCTGGCCGCCATCCGGCGCAAGGCGGAGATCCGTGGCTTCTCCGCGGTCAACGGGGCGGTCGCCCCTCAGGACCGCGACGTCCCGGCGGCGTCGGTGCTCGACCTGGCGCGGTCGATGACCAGGCTCGCACCCTTCGCCGACCTCGGCCGGGAGCTGCTCGAGCTGAGCGATGCGACCAGGGCGGCCGAGCACGTCCAGCATCGACGGCTCGTGATGGAGCTCGTCGAGCGAATCCTCATCTCGCTGCCGGGCCCGACGATGCTCTCGTTCGAGGACCTGCAGTGGGCCGACGACGTGAGCCTCGAGGTCATCGCGGAGCTGGCGCGACAGTCACGCGACCGGCAGCTTCTCCTGACCGGCGACTACCGGACCGAGGAGGTGGCGCCCGGCGCGAGCCTTCGGGACTGGCGAGCACGGCTCATCACCCAGCGGATCGCGGAGGAGGTCCGGCTCGCGCCGTTGACCGAGACGGAGACCGCCCTCGTCACGACCCTGATCCTCGACACGGGGCTCCCGGCGCCGAGAGAGGTCGCGGCGGCCGTGTTCGAGCGGACGGGTGGGATCCCGCTCCATATCGAGGAGCTCCTCGGTGCGTTGAGCGCCGAGGCCCGAGCGGACGGAAGGGCCATCCGAGAGGCCACCGTGCCCGACACGATCGAGGACGCCGTCATGGCCCGGATTGCGCAGCGTTCGCCCGAGGCACAGGCTGCCGCCCGGGCCGGGGCCGTAATCGGTCGCTGCTTCGTCCCGGAGGTTCTCGCCGGGATCATGGATGTGCCGCCGGAGTCACTCGAGGCGCCACTCCAGGAGCTCGTCGACCACTTCGTCCTCGACCCGCCGGGTCTGCGCGGCCTGTACGACTTCCGGCACCAGCTGCTGCGCGATGCGCTCTACCGCACGATCCCAACCTCGGAGCGTCGCCGCTTCCACGCCCGGGCTGCCGAGTTCGGGGCCCAGCTCGAAGGGGCGTCGGAGATCCACGCGTCCGTCCATTACGAGCGCGCCGGTCTCCGCCGCCAGGCGTTCGGGGCAGCGGTCGCGGGCGCCCGCGAAGCCTGGCGACTGCTGGCCCACCGCGAGGCGTTCGAGCTCTATCGACGCGCTGTCGCGAACCTGCCGGACGACGTCGGCGCCGGCGACCGTGGCGCGCTCTTCGACGCGTACGCTGTCGAGGCCCTGGCGGTCGAGGAGAACGCGCTCGCCGAACGCGCGTTTCGTGACGCCCGCGCGGCCTACATGGATAGCGGGCAGCCGGCAAAGGCCGCCGAGATGCTCGTCGGAGTGCTCCACCTCTGGAGCCGCCAGCTCCGAGCCGTCGGCGACCGGTCCGACCTGGCCGCGTCGCTGTTCGAGGAGCTCGACGGGCTCCCCGCCGGCACCTTGTGGGGGGGACAGAAAGTGCCGGGCTGGCTGTTCAGTGAGGCGGTCCGGATCGACCTGGACGACATGGCAATCGACGCGGCGCGCTCGTCGATCGAGACGATGCGCGAAGACGCGACCGCGCACGGCGACACATGGGCTGTGATCGAGGCGGACGAGCTCGCCGCGATGGTGGCCGTCCTCGAGGGCCGGGTGGCCGAAGGTCTGGACGGGATCTCGGCCGCGGGCCAGGCGGCTCGGGAACGGGGTTTCGAGGAGCTAGGGATCGTCGCCTATCGCGACGTCGCCGTCATGGCAGCGCGGGTCATGGAGTACCGCCGCGCTACAGACTGGATCGCCGATGGGTTGCGCTACGCGGACGCGATCGAGCAATCCCACTGTCGGCACGTGATCGGCGCGACGTCCGCGCTCGTCGCCTGGGCAGGCGGCGACTGGGGCGATGCGGCCGCCACGGCCCGCCAGGCGATCGCCGATCAGGGGTCCCGGCGCGCGGTGACGACGGCGCGCTGGGTGGTCGGGTACGTGGCCCTCGGCCGAGGGGACTTCCAAACGGCGGAAACGGAGCTGACAGACGCACTCTTGGTCGGGGAAGAGAGCGGCGCGGTTAACCTCATCCTCCCGCCACTCTGGGGGCTCGCGGAGGCCGCGCTCCTCGCCGATCGTCCCGACGAGGCGGCCGCGCGTTGCCACGACGCGCTCGAGCGGGCGCGTGCGACGGGCGAGCGGGCCCTCCTGGTGCCATTTGTCGTGACCGGGATCCGTGCGGAGCAGGCGGCCGGACGACCCGCCGCCGCGGAGGCGTGGCTCGCGGCCTGCGCGGAGCACCTCTCGGCGATGCCGGTGGTAGCCCGACCGGCTCTTGAACACGCCAAGGGCCTGGTTGCCCTCGCCGCCGGCGCGACCGGAGTGGCACGCCACGAGTTGGAGGCTGCCGTCGGCGGATGGGACGAGCGGGGACGGATCTGGGAGGCCACCTGGGCGCGCCTGGACCTCGCGAACTGCCTGACGCGGCTGAACCGGTTCACCGAGGCGGCCGGGCTGGCCGTAGAAGCTCGGGCGGTGGCGTCCCGACTGGACAGTCGGCCGCTCGCGGATCGAGCGGATGTCCTGCAGCGGATGGCGCACGGTCACGTCTCGGTCGACGAACCGTGGCGCCCATTGACCGCCCGCGAGTTCGCCGTCGCAAGACTGATCGCGGATGGGCTGACCAACGGCGAGATCGCCACCGAGCTCTCGATCGCCTCGCGGACCGCGAGCAGTCATGTCGAGCACATCCTGGCCAAGCTCGGAGCGTCGCGCCGAACCGAGATCGCGAGCTGGGTCGCGATGGCGGCGCGTGCACCGGCCAGCGCCGGACGATTGGACGAGCCTGAGGCTATGCGCACGGGGGAACCAACCCCGAACACTGTTCTTTCGATCCGTCACTGAACCCTGATCCCAGAACGCTATGGGTGACCATAGCGCCGGCTCTGCACCATGATCAGGGCACATGCGGGCGTGTGTCGGAAGTAGTTGGCCAGCTGACGCCAGCGGCACGTCGCCGACCTTGTCGACTACGCCCAGCCGATCGCGGCCAGCAAGGCATAGGGCTCCAGGCGTGGTCTCCGGAGGGCCAAACGACGACACGATAACTGGACGCGCTACGCTCGGGCCCCTGCGCACGGTGCCGCAGCGCTCGGCCAGTTGATAACAGGCGAGAAGCGTGGCCAGCGGAACCCGCTCGCGGGCAAACTGCCCTGCGAACCTGCGCGTCCTTACGGTGGTCTATCTTGTGGCAGGTCGGCGGCGCTTTCCCAGGCTGAGCGCGCTCGCGAGTCGGTGCCACTCTAAGCTAGGTGACGCACGAGGTACCCGCCGGGCGAGCCCGAGGCGCGGCGTGTATCCGATCGGATGCGTCAGAGGGAGCACACGTGGACGAGCCGGCTTACGAACCTGCCGGTCCTCGCGGCTTGAGCCGAGTACAGGATTGGGTGGCGGACCGACTTGAGCGCATCCCGCCTGAGGCTTGGCCCTTCATCGTTCTGGCCGTGTTCGCGGTCGCGGCCAACGGACCGGCAGTCCTCTCGGGCGGATCGCTCGACCTGCTGCTCCTGGCGAGCCTCACTGTCGGGGCGCTCCTGCCGGCGGCGATCGTGATCGGCTGTCGCGATGCATGGCGGTCGGCCCGGCTGGTCCTGGTAGGGGCCGTCGTGTGGACCTCCATTCCAGTCGCCGTGGATGTGATCTCGTCGGGCCAGCGGTTGCTGTCGCCTGAGACATGGACAGACACTTCGATAGTCTCCGGCCTCGAAACCGCCCGGGAGCTGGCGGGGATGCTCTCCCTGGCGG
>DASWZK010000158.1:0-29148 GCA_036404515.1 Candidatus Limnocylindrales bacterium | reverse complement strand
CCGGCACTCGCTGGCTGGTTCGGTCGGCCACGCTCCAGGCACTTGCCCTCGAGGATGGGGAAAGTGGCAGGAGCGATTCAGGCGTCGCCGGCGGCGCGTCGAGCTCAGTCGGAGGGCTGCTCCAATCACTCGCGGTCGCGTTTACCGGTCCGGCGTTGTGCGCCGCCGTAGACTCGAGCGCGGGCGCCGGCGAAGGTCACGGCGCGGCAGCGGCTCCCACCGACGCGGCGGCGGATCCGGTCGGCGCGGCAGCGGCTCCGGTCGGCGCGGCAGCGGCTCCGGTCGGCGCGACCACTACCTACTACGCTGACCCAGATGCCACCGCCTCGGCCCCCTCGCCCGGTCCCGTCGAGGGGGGTCTCGGAAAGGGTTACACCGTCGCCGTGGGGGGCATGCTGCTGCTCAGCCTCCTGCTCGGCATCGGCGTCTTCTTCCTCCTGCCGCTGCTCCTCGCCCAGGCCACGGTCGGGCGCGTGAACCAGGGGTTCGGGCTCCAGCTCTCCGAGGGCGTTATCCGGGTCGCCATCTTCATCGGCTACTTGCTGCTCGTAGCTCGAGCGCCGGACGTGCGCCGTACCTTCCAGTACCACGGGGCCGAGCACATGTCGATCCACACGCTGGAGGCCGGCGACCCGTTGACAACGCAAGCCGCTCGCAAGTACCCGACCGCCCATCCCCGCTGCGGCACAGAGTTCCTCGTCGTGGTTCTGATCGTGTCGATCCTGGCTTTCGCCGCCGTCGGCAAGCTGCCGCCGCTCTGGCTCGTCGTCTCCAGGGTGGTCCTGGTCCCGGTCATCGCGGCGATCAGCTATGAGCTCCTCCAGCTGGGCGCGCGCCAGCGCCACCACGCCCTTGTTCGCTGGCTGTGGTCGCCCGGCATCTGGGTCCAGGCGATTACGACCCGACAACCGACAGACGACATGATCGAAGTCGCCATCGTTTCGCTCGAGCGAGCGCTCGTCGCCGACGGCAGCGAGATTCCCGCCGGCAGCGCAATCCCGGCCTGTCGGCCGCTGATGCCGGACCCGGATCCAGACATCACCACTGCGCCGGCGAGCGCGCTCTAAGGCCGGCACGAAGTCGTGATCGACGCCAAGCTCGTCGAGATAGCCGCGCAGTACGACGCGCTCAACGCCGAGCTGTCTCGGCCCGAAACCGGATCCGATCCGGCCGCGCTCAAGCGTTTGGGCAAGGAGCTTGCCCAGCTCGAGCCGGTCGTAAGCGCCTGGCGCGAGCTCCTGGCTGCCCGGAAGGAGCTCGCCGAGGCCCGGGACATGCGTGATTCCGGCGACCAGGAGATGCACGATTTGGCGCAAGAAGAAGTCCGCCACCTTGAGGCGTACGAGAAGGACCTGATCGAAGGACTGCGGGTCCTTCTTCTTCCGCGCGACCCCAACGACGACAAGAGCGTGATCCTCGAGATCCGGGCCGGCACCGGTGGCGAGGAGGCCAAGCTCTTCGCGGCGGAGCTGCTTCGGATGTACCTCCGCTATGCCGAACGGCATCGAATGCCGGCCGAAGTCCTGAACGCCGACGAGAACGGTATCGGTGGGATCAGCGAAGCCATCGTGGAGATTTCCGCCCGGGGCGCATTCAGCCGCCTCAAGTTTGAGGCCGGTGTGCATCGGGTCCAGCGCATCCCGGTGACCGAGTCGAGCGGCCGAATCCACACCTCTACGGCCACGGTCGCCGTCATGCCAGAGGCTGAGGAGGTCGACGTCGAGATCGACGAAAAGGACATCCGAGTCGACGTCTATCGGTCCACCGGGCACGGGGGCCAGTCGGTCAACACGACCGACTCGGCGGTTCGAATCACCCACATGCCGTCCGGGATCGTCGTCGCCATCCAGGACGAGAAGAGCCAGATCAAGAACAAGGCCAAAGCCATGGCCGTGTTGAGGAGCCGGCTGCTGGATCGCGAGCGGGCCAGGGCTGCCGACGCCGAGTCGGCGCTGCGGCGAACCATGGTCGGTTCGGGCGAACGCTCCGAGAAGGTTCGGACGTACAACTTCCCGCAGGACCGTCTGACCGACCACCGCATCGGGCTGGACCTCCACAACCTGCCCGGCGTCATGGACGGCGACATCGACAAGCTGATCGACGCCCTCAGCACCACCTACCAGGCTGAGCGTCTGAGGTCGCTCGGGGCCGAAAGCTCCGACGCGTGAGCGGCCTTAGTCGCCCGGCGCGAGTTACCCGGCGATAGCGGCGGGATCGGTGTGGCCACGATCGGCGAGTGCCTGACGGCGGGCACGGCACGCCTCCGCACCTCAGGGTCGGAGAGCCCTCGACTGGACGCCGAGCTGCTGCTCGGCTGGGCCATCGGCGCCGAGCGAACCGCCGTAATCGCCCATCCAGAAGCCCCGGTTGGGGCCGACGCCAGGGCTGCCTTTGAGGCGGCGATGGCGCGGCGCGAGGCCGGCGAGCCTGTGGCTTACATTCGGGGCTTCAAAGAGTTCCACGGCCTCGCCATTGGCGTGGACCGTCGAGCGCTGATTCCCCGGCCGGAAACGGAGCTCCTCGTCTCCGAGGCGGAGCGAGAGGTAGCCTGGCGTCTGATGTCCGGTCCGCGACCGATCGGTGTCCCCAGACTACGCGTCGTCGACATTGGCACGGGTTCCGGCGCGATCGCGATTGCGCTGGCGTGGCTGCTGCGCAGGAGGCGGATGCTGCCCGAAGTCACGATCCTGGCCTTCGACAGTTCGGCCGAGTCGCTCGATCTCGCGCGCGAAAACGCAGTCGGCCATTCCATGGGCGACGTGATCTCGTTCGCCCTGGCGGATCTGCTTCCGGAGACCGAGCCGCCATTCGACCTGATACTCGCCAACCTGCCCTACATTCCGTCGGCCGACGTCGGCGAGTTGCCGATCGCCGCGTCCTTTGAGCCCCGCCAGGCCCTCGATGGCGGGCCTGATGGGCTGGCCATCGTCCGTCGGCTGCTCGAAGCGCTACCTACGGCGCTGGCACCCACGGGGACCGCTCTCCTCGAGATCGGCTTCAACCAGGGGCGGGCGGTCGAGGCCGTCGTGGCCGCCCTGCCCGGTAACTGGTCTTGCCGGATTCAACCCGATCTGTCGGCAAAGCCGCGACTGGCGCACGTGGAGCGCAAGCCGGCGGTCGAAGGGCCGGCGGGGCGCTGATGGTCGAGCCGGTGCTGCCCATCAGATTGATCGCCCTCGACATCGACGGCACCCTTGTGGGGGAGGATCTGCTTCTTCGCCAACGAACGAGGGATGCGGTTGCGGAGGCGGGGCGTCGGGGAATCGCGGTCTCCCTGGTGACGGGCCGCATGGCAATCAGCGCGATGCCGTTCGCCGATGCCCTCGGCTTGACCGGCCCGATCGTCGCCCAGCAGGGCGCCCTGATTCGAGCGATGCCGAAGCCCGGCTCCAAACGGCCCGGAAGCTTGCTGTATCATCGCTCGCTTCGACCCGAAGTCACGGTCGAGATCGTTCGATGGTGCCTGGAGCGTGACCTGACGCCCCATTTCAACTACCTGGAATGGATGATCGTAGGCTCGACGGAGCCGAGCATCGACGAGTACCGGCTGTTCGTCGGGGACCGGCTTCAGCTGGTTCCGGATATCGCCATCCGGGCGCGCGGCCCCGTCACCAAGGTGGTAGCTCTTGGCGCGGGCAACCACTCGATCGATGTGCTCGACGAAGGTCGCACCCATTTCGCCGGAAGGGCCGAGGTCACGCTGAGCCACCCGCGCTTCCTCGAGTTCCTTGCCCCCGGCGTGTCGAAGGGAATGGCCGTCCGCTGGCTGGCTCGCCGCCTGGGGGTTCCCCTCGGCCAATGCCTCGCCGTTGGCGACCAGTACAACGACCTCGAGATGATCAGCGAAGTTGGCCACGGCGTGGCGATGCCGAGCGCCCCGGCCGCGGTCCAGGCAGCGGCGCGGTTCGTGGCGCCGCCAGTCGGCGACGAAGGTGCGGCGCAGATGATCGAGCAGATCGCCCTCGACGGGTGGCGATCGCCCGCGGGCCGGGATTCCACTCCAAGTCATGGCGCCATGGGCCGTCGCGCTAAGCATGGTGGCAGTGGCGAAGGAGATGGGCGATGACGGCCCGGCTGCTCTCCGACGACGCCTTCGGGCGCGCCGCGGCCCTGGCCACTCTCCGGGCGGGCGGCCTGGTGGCGATGCCGACAGACACGGTATATGGCTTGGGGGTGGCGCTTGACGCTCCCGACGGCCTGTCGAGGCTCTTCGCGGCTAAGGATCGGCCGCTCGATCGAGCTGTTGTCCTGCTCGTCGCCGACTTAGAGCAGGCGGCTTCCGTCGGAGTGCTGTCGCCTGCCGCTCGAATCCTTGCTGAACGATTCTGGCCGGGCGGGCTGACGCTGGTGCTCGCCCAGGCCGCTGACGCGGCGCTGCCCAGGATTCTCACAGCCGGAGCCGCCAAAGTCGGCGTGCGGCTTCCCGACCATGACTGCCCTCGCGCCCTGGCCCGCGAGTTGGGCCCGCTGCCGGTCACCTCCGCGAACGTGTCCGGCCATGCTGATGCTCGCGACGCCGCCGGGGTCCTCGCCCAGCTCGGCGAACGGGTCGACCTGATCCTGGACGGCGGCCCCACGCGCGGCGGTGTCCCGTCCACGGTCGTCGATTGCGCGGGCGAACTGCCTCGCATTCTCCGAGTCGGAGCCGTCGCCGCCGCGGCTCTCGGCGACGCCCTCCGAGAGCGTGGCGTTTCAAACGTCTTCTGAGCGGCACGAGGGAACGACGCCCGCAAGAGCGCCGTTCCCTCTCTGGCGAGGCGCGACGGCCGATGGCTCCATGGGCGACAATACGAGGGCCCCGGGCTTGGAGCCGTGGATGACCGTCGGCGTGAGCCACGAGGCGGACGCTGGCCGGTTGATGGCGACGAGGAACCGCCCCCTCCCGGATCACTAAGGAGCAATCATGACGATCGCACGTCGAGAGGGGATCGCCTGGGCACGCCTGGCAGACGTCGACCCCGAGTTGTGGGCGGCGATTCGCGGCGAGGCTGATCGTCAGCGCTGGAAGATCGAGCTGATCGCCAGCGAGAACTACACGTTCGCGGCGGTGATGGAAGCGCAGGGCTCGCCGCTCACCAACAAGTACGCCGAAGGCCTGCCCGGCAAGCGCTACTACGGCGGCTGCGAGTTCGTGGATGTCGCGGAGCGACTGGCCCAGGAGCGCGCGCTGGCACTCTTCCCCGGCGCCGAGCACGTCAACGTGCAGCCCCATTCCGGCGCCCAGGCCAACATGGCGGCCTACCTCAGCGTGCTCCAGATCGGCGACAAGATACTCGGCATGAACCTGGCCCACGGCGGCCACTTGACCCACGGCTCGCCGGTCAACTTCAGCGGCAAGTGGTTCGAGGTCCACGCCTACGGCGTCGATCCAGGGACCGAGCAGATCGACTACGACGCGCTCGAGAAGCAGGCGGTCGAGGTCCGGCCGAAGATGATCGTCGCCGGCGCCAGCGCCTACCCCCGCACAATCGACTTCGAGCGTTTCGGCAGGATCGCCCATGACGTGGGCGCGCTGCTCTTGGTGGACATGGCCCACATCGCCGGACTCGTCGCGGCCGGCCTACACCCGACGCCCTTCGGCCACGCAGATATCGTGACGACCACCACTCACAAGACTTTGCGCGGCCCGCGCGGCGGCATGATCTTCTGCCGCGAGGACTTGGCCAAGGCGGTCGATAAGAGTGTCTTCCCCGGCGTCCAGGGGGGCCCCCTGATGCATGTCATCGCGGCCAAGGCGGTCGCCCTCAAGCTCGCCGCTACCGACGAGTACCGCGACGACCAGCGCCAGACGATCGCCAACGCGAAGCTACTGGCGGCAACGCTCGCCGACAAAGGCGCACGCGTGGTCTCCGGCGGCACGGACAACCACCTCATGCTGGTCGACGTGACGCCGCTTGGCGTGACCGGACGTGACGCCGAGCATCTTCTCGACGAGATCGGGATCACCGTCAACAAGAACGCGATCCCGTTCGACAAGAACCCGCCCAACATCGCCTCGGGCATTCGGGTCGGGACCCCGGCGACCACGAGCCGCGGGTTCCGAGAGCCTGAGATGCGCCAGATCGGCGAGGCCATCGTGGCGGCCATCGTGACCCGCGACGATCCGTCCGCGCAGAGCAGCCTGGCGGCCATTGTCCACGACATGTGCGGCCGCTTCGCTGTTCCGGGACTTCTGGAGGACTGACCACGCCATCCGTTGCGCGCCCAGGCGAATGTATCGGCTGGGACGACGGCGTGGAGAGTCAGCGGGCGCGGCCGAACCTGCGGAGCCCGAGCAGTAGGGCACGGCGATGAACCTGTCGAACGACGCGATGCAGGCTGTCCCGGCCCTGATCGTCGGATTCGTGTTGGCCTGCGTCGTCACCCTGGCGATCACTCCGCTTGTCCGTGCATACGCTCGCGGACGGGGCATGGTCGACAGGCCCGAAGCCCGCCGCGTCAACACTCGGGCAGTCGCCAGGGGCGGCGGCATCGCAATTGCGGCCGGATTCGTCTCGGTCTCGTTATTGATGCTCGCTCTCAACTTCGTTCTTGGCCTGCATTTCGTCGACGAGACGGCGGGCGTGGGGACCGGCCAGATCGTCGCTCTCCTCGGTGGGGCCGCCCTTGCCGTTGGCATCGGCCTTCTGGATGATTTCCTGCAGCTGCGCGCCCGCTGGCAGCTTCTCGGCCAGGTCGTCCTGGCCGGAGTGGCTCTGGCACTGGGTGTGACCGTGACCGTCGTCAACTTCCCCTTCGCCGCGAACGGCAGCCTTCACTTCGCCGGCCCAATTGCCGCGACCGCCACCGTCGTATGGATCGTGGGCATGGTCAACAGCATCAACTTCATCGACGGTTTGGACGGCCTCTCGACGGGGATCGCCCTCATCGCCGCGGTCACGCTGGGCACGATCAGCCTGGGCCCGGGTACGGACGAGCCATTCGTAGCCCTGTTCTGCTTCATTCTTGCCGGGGCCCTGGCCGGCTTCCTGCGCTGGAACTTCCACCCAGCCTCGATCTTCAGCGGGACCAGCGGGATCATGTTCGTCGGCTATTCGCTGGCCGTCCTGTCGATCCTGGGCGCCGGGAAGATAGCCGTGGCCCTGCTCGTCCTCGGCGTGCCGATCATGGACACGTTTTGGATCATCGTGAGGCGGACCGCAACCGGCCGCTCCCCGTTCGGTGCCGACCGAGGCCATATCCACCACCGACTGCTGGGCCTGGGCTTGTCCCACCGACGCACAGTTATGGTCATCTACGGCGTCTGCATCCTCCTGGCCGGCCTGTCGCTCGTTCTATCCGGGACCGGCCAGATGTACGCGTTCATGGGCCTCGTGGTGCTGTTCGGAGTTGTGCTGCTCCTAATCGAGCGCCTTGGTGGCGGCGCCGGTGCAATTCAGGAGAGCCTCGACGCCACTTCCTATGCGACCGCAAACGGAAAAGGCGACGCTCCGGCCGATCAGCCGGCCGAAACGAAGGTCGACGGGTCGGGCGAGCCCAAGCCCGATCTGGCAGAGGACGCCTGACGGGCCCGCACGGCGGTCCCATCGTCAGGCCCTCCCGGTGGGTTGAACGTTGCCGGAGATCGGCTGGTAAACTCACGGCGCCCTGCCAGGGAGAACGATGAACGATTTTGGGAAGACGTCTGCGTACGTGGCCTTCTTCTCGGAGATCGGCTTCGTCCTCCTCTTCACGGTGCTGGCGGGCACGCTCGCCGGGTACTGGCTGGATCAGCGCCTGGGGACCATCCCTATCTTCGTCCTGGTCGGGTTCGCGGTCGGCGGCACGAGCGGCTCGATCGGCTGCTGGCGGTTGATGGTCAGGTTCCTCAAGAGGCTTGATGAAGAGGATCGATAATGCGGCAGCTGTGGGCGGCCGCAAAGCGGAGCGAGTGTGACGACCGACGCCGCCGCAGGGCGCGAGAAGATCGAAGCTGAAGAGGGGCCCGCCCAGCCCGGCGCGCAGGGTGAGAAACACGGTCGCTTGTCGGCCGGTCGAGTTCTGCTGGCCCTGACCGTGGCTGTGGTCGTCCTGGACATCCTCGCGGTTCGGTTCATCCCGCCCTTCCCCGCGGGGGGCCAGCCCGGCCAGGCCTGCGCTTTCCCGAGCTGCTACATCACGAGCGTAATCGAGTTCCCACCACCGGCGATCGTGCTGGATCTATCGCCCGCCACGGCCCCAGCGACCGCTCCGATGGTTTACTTCCACCCCAGCATCAGCTCCACGATCTTGACCATGTGGATCGTGATGGCCTTCATTCTGCTGCTTGCCTTCGTCGCCACCCGGCGAATGAAAATGGTCCCGGGCCGGCTCCAGAACGCCGTCGAGTGGGCGTACGAGTTCGGCTACGACTTCGCCATCGGAATAGGGGGCGATGGGGCACAGCGGTACTTCCCGATCTTCGCCGCCTACTTCATCTTCATCCTGGTCTCGAACTGGAGCGGCCTGGTCCCTCCGATCGGCAAGATCGAACAACTGCGGGCGCCCACAAGCGATGTCAACATAACCATCGGGCTTGCCCTGACCTCATTCCTCATCTTCGAGGGGGAGGGGTTCCGGCGACTTGGCGTTAGTGGCTACCTGGGCAAGTTCTTCCCGATCGGGGAGTTCCGTCGCGGGATCGGGGCCGGGCTGCTGGCCATGTACGTGGGCATCATCGAGCTCTTCCTGGAGTTCGTTAAGCCCGTCACGCTGTCGATGCGACTCTTTGGCAACATCTACGGCGGCGAGGTGGCTTTGGCCGTGATCACAGCCTTCACGCTGGCGGTGGTTCCCGTGGGCCTGATCGGCCTCGAGGCTCTGCTCAACCTGATCCAGGCACTCATCTTCTCGGTCCTGACGCTCATGTTCATACTGATCGCCATCGAGGGCCACGGAACGGAAGAACATCAGGCGGCCGCTGCCGGAGCGCCACTGCGGGATCAGCCGGCGCCTGCCGACGCCGACAAACATCAGCCCGTGGCGGCCTGACCGCCTATCAATCGACCACCCGGCCGTGGGTCGGAGCGCAGGAGGTTTCAGCAAATGGTGACTGAGAACATCGGAGCAGGCCTGGCGGCCCTCGCTGTAATCGGGCCTGGCCTCGGCATCGGCATCCTGGCCGGCATGTCCAGCAGTGCGATCGGCCGTAACCCCGACGCCGCCGGCCAGATCCGCGGTCTGGCGATCATCCTGGCCGGCTTTGCAGAAGGTCTCGGCGTCCTGGCGATCGTCGTCGGACTGCTGGCGCTCTTCCTCAAGTAACTCGGACGGGAGGAGCAGATCGGGTGAACCCCCTGGCGACTGCCGCCGCGACAGCCGCCGCGACGGCGTCGACTTCCGGTGCGTCGGGGCTGTCCATCAACCTGTTCTGGGTGATCGTCGCTGCCCTCAACTTCCTTCTGTTCCTGGCCCTGATCTTGGTCTTTGGCTTCCGCCCGATCGCGAACATCCTCGCCGGGCGCAAGGCTCGCATCGAGCAGGGGCTTGCCGACGCCGACCAGGCCCGCGAGGATCGGGACGCCGTGACGGCCGAGCGTGTCCGCGTCATCGCCGATGCAAGGCGTGATGCCCAGTTGCTGATCGCCACGGCCCAAAAGTCGGCCCAGGAACAGCGCGACGCGGACATCGCCGCAACTCGCGAAGAGCTGGATCGGCTGCGCGACAAGGCCGCCTCCGACATCGCCGCGGAGCGCGATCGCGCTCTGGCTGATCTGCGGGTTCAGGTCGCCGACCTGGTCCTTGCGACCGCCGGCAAAGTTGTGGGTGAGTCGATGACCGACGCCCGGCAGCGCCGTCTCGTTGACGAGTTCCTCGCGGGTGGCGATGCGACGGAGGGGCGGCAGAACTGATGCTTCGCATCGGCGCCGGACGGCGTTACGCAGACGCAGCCTTTCAGTTGGCCGAGCGAGATGGCACTCTCGACGCCTGGCAACGCGACCTCGCTATAGCCTCCGGGCTGGCCCGCGACGAGCGGGTGGCTAGGGCGGTGGACAGCCCGACCGTGCCATTCGCCGAGCGACGCAAGTCGGTGGAGCAGCTGCTCGGGAATCTCGTATCACCTCAGGTACGCAACCTCTGCCTGCTCCTCGCCGAACGCGGCCGATTCGCAGTACTGCCCGACGTGAGCGCCGAGTACGATGCCCTCGTCCGGGAGTCTCGCGGCATCGTGGCGGCGACCGTGGCCACGCCGGTTCCCCTGTCCGAAGGGGAGCTCGCTCAGGTCAAGGCCCGGGTGGAGGAACTCGCAGGCGCGAAGGTGGAACTCGTCACGATCACCGATCCGGCCCTCCTCGGAGGATTGACCATCAGGATCGGCGACCGATTGATCGATGCCAGCGTCCAGGGCCGCCTCGAACGGCTGCGTGGACGGCTGGTCCAGGGAACGAGCTAGACACGGGGAGCCGGAGTCGACAGCCGGCGCCCCGTTCCGGTGATTCAACGGCCGAACGGAGAAGGAATGGCCATTAGCTCAGACGAGATCGTCAGCATCATCAAGAACACGATCGAGCATTTCGACACTGCCCCCGAGTCGCGCAGCGTCGGCACGGTGGTCGACGTCGGTGACGGCATCGCCCACATTTACGGCCTGTCCGGCGCCCTCTCGTCGGAGCTGCTCGAGTTCCCCGACGGCGTCATGGGCATGGCTCTCAACCTGGCCGAGGACACTGTCGGTGCGGTCATCCTCGGCGCCGCTACCGGGATCAAGGAAGGCGATACGGTCAAGACCACCGGACGCGTCGTCGAAGTACCTGTTGGTGCCGGCCTGCTCGGCCGGGTTGTGGACCCGCTCGGTCGCCCCCTCGACGACAAGGGTCCGATTGCCGCCACGGCCACCCGTCCGGTCGAACGCATCGCCCCTGGCGTCATCACGCGCCAGTCGGTCGATACCCCGGTCCAGACCGGCATCAAGGCGATCGACGCCCTTATCCCGATCGGTCGTGGCCAGCGCGAGCTGATCATTGGCGACCGCCAGACCGGCAAGAGCGCCCTCGCCATCGATACGATCATCAATCAGAAGGGCAAGGGCCTGGTCTGTATCTACGTGGCCATCGGCCAGAAGCTCTCGACCGTGGCCAAGGTTGTGGCCGTGCTCGAGCAGCACGGGGCAATGGAGCACACCGCGGTCGTCGTGGCCGGGGCCGAGGAGTCGGCCGCCCTTCAGTTCCTCGCCCCGTACGCCGGTTGCGCGATGGGCGAGGAGGTCATGGAGCGCGGCGTCGCGGTCGGCGGGCAGCTGGTCAAAGACTCGCTCTGCGTCTACGACGACCTGTCCAAGCACGCCTGGGCGTATCGCGAGATGTCGCTCCTGCTGCGCCGACCGCCAGGCCGCGAGGCTTACCCCGGCGACGTCTTCTACCTCCACAGCCGGCTCCTCGAGCGGGCTGCCCGAATGAGCACAGAGAACGGTGGCGGATCGCTGACCGCCTTGCCTCTGATCGAGACGCAGGCGGGAGACATCTCGGCCTACATCCCGACCAACGTGATCTCTATCACCGATGGCCAGATCTTCCTTGAAACGGATCTCTTCAACTCGGGCCAGCGCCCCGCCCTCAACATCGGCATCTCGGTCTCCCGCGTTGGCTCCGCTGCCCAGACCAAGGCTATGAAGAAGGTAGCGGCGCCGCTCAAGCTGGACCTGGCCCAGTACCGCTCCCTGGCGGCCTTCGCTCAGTTCGCGTCCGATCTGGATAAAGCAACTCGAGACCAGCTGACCCGTGGCGAGAAGCTGTCCGAAGTAATCAAGCAGCCGCAGTACCAGCCCGTCCCGTTGGAGCGCCAGGTGGCGATCCTGTACGTGGCCACCAAGGGACTTCTCGACGACATACCGACCCCGCGCGTCCGGGACTTCGAGGCGCAGTTCGTGCGCTTCCTGGACACCCAGCGCACCGACGTCATGCACAAGCTCGCCAGCACCAAGGTTCTCGACGACGATACGGCCGCGGCCTTAGAAGCGGCGGCGATCGAGTTCCGCCAGGCATTCCTCGCGTAAGAAGCTCGAAAGAAGCAGCGTGCCCAGCCAGCGAGACATCCGAAGACGCATCACCGCGTCCAAGAACATCCGGCAGATCACCCGGGCGATGCAGTTCGTGGCTGCGTCCAAGCTTCGTCGCGCCCAGGAGTCGACCCTCGCCGCCCGGCCCTACTCGGAGCTGCTCGACGAGATCCTGGCCGATTTGGCGACCGTCCTCAGCGGTGACGAGCACCCACTTCTGAGCCGGCGTGAAGAGGGCAAGCGCCTGATCGTTCTGGTCACCAGCGACCGAGGTCTGGCCGGGCCGCTCAACACCAACGCGATCCGCTTCGCGGCAAAGGAGATCGTGGAGCAGCCCGGCGAGCTTGAGCTGGTCAGCGTCGGCCGCAAGGGGCGCGACGCGATGCGCCGCGCCCACGTACCGATCATCGCCCACTTCGCCGGCTTCGGCGATCGACCCGGATTCGAGGAAGTCCTGCCAATCTCCCGCTTGATCTCAGACGAATACGAGGCCGGCACGTACAACCAGGTCGACGTCATATTCACGCGCTTCATCTCGACCCTGGTCCAGCGGGCCGACATGGTCCAGCTGCTGCCCATCAAGCCTCGGCCCGACACGGGTGGCATCCCCGGCTCGCAGTTCATCTTCGAGCCAGCTCCGGAGATCGTCCTCGACGAGCTGCTGCCGCGCTATGTCGGCACCCGCCTCTTCCAGACCGCGCTGGAAAGCACGGCCAGCTTCTTCTCCAGCCAGATGGTGGCCATGATGAACGCCACCGAGAACGCGGATGAGCTCATCGAGGACCTGACTCTCAGCTTCAACAAGGCGCGCCAGGCCAACATCACAAGCGAACTGATCGAGATAGCGTCCGGCGCACGGGCGCGCTAGGACTGCAGGCGACGAAACCAGGAGGCACCGACAAAACGATGGCGACCGACGCTCCCGCCGCAACCGGCCGTGTGGTCCAGATCACGGGCGCGGTCGTCGACATCGAGTTTCCTGCCGGGAAGCTCCCCGGGATCTACAACGCCGTAGAGGTTCGCCGGGGCGACGGGGTGACGATCGTCTGCGAGGTCCAGCAGCACCTGGGCAACAACTGGGTCCGCAGCGTCGCCATGACCACGACCGACGGTCTGGCCCGCGGCGTCGAGGCGGTCGACACGGGCGGCCCCATCACCGTTCCGGTTGGCCAGGTCACGCTGGGGCGCGTCTTCAACGTCCTCGGGGAGGCGATCGACGAGAAAGGTCCGGTCGAGGCGGGCGAACGTCTGCCGATCCATCGGCCGGCTCCCGCCTTCGATCAGCAGACTACCGAGACCGAGATCTTCGAGACCGGTATCAAGGTCATCGATCTGGTCTGCCCCTTCGCCAAGGGCGGCAAGATCGGCGTCTTCGGTGGTGCAGGCGTCGGCAAGACCGTCATCATCCAGGAATTGATCCGCAATGTGGCCCAGGAGCATTCCGGCTACTCCGTCTTCGCTGGCGTGGGCGAGCGGTCCCGCGAAGGCAACGACCTGATCCACGAGATGACCGAGTCCGGCGTCATCGCCAAGACGGCCTTTGTCTTCGGCCAGATGAACGAGCCGCCTGGTGCCCGCCAGCGCGTCGGCCTGACCGCCCTGACAATGGCCGAGTACTTTCGCGACGAGGAAGGCCGCGACATTCTGCTCTTCATCGACAATATCTTCCGCTTCACCCAGGCCGGCTCCGAGGTGTCCGCGCTGCTTGGCCGAATGCCCTCGGCCGTCGGCTACCAGCCCAACCTGGCGACGGAGATGGCGGCCCTGCAGGAGCGCATCACTTCGACCAAGAAGGGTTCGATCACCTCGCTGCAGGCCGTATACGTCCCGGCGGACGACTACACCGATCCGGCTCCGGCGACGACGTTCGGCCACCTCGACTCGACCATTCGCCTCGAACGTGCGATTGCGGAACTGGGTATCTACCCGGCGGTCGATCCCCTGACGTCGACGTCGCGTGTCCTTGATCCGCTCGTCGTGGGCCAGGAACACTACGACGCCGCGCGTGAGGTCCAGCGGGTCCTGCAGCGCTACCGCGACCTGCAGGACATCATCTCGATCCTGGGCATCGATGAACTGTCCGAAGAGGATAAGTCGACGGTCGCCCGGGCCCGGCGCCTGCAGATCTTCAACAGCCAGCCGTTCCACGTGGCCGAGGTCTTCACCGGCCGGCCTGGCGCGTATGTGCCCATCCGCGAGACCGTCGCCTCGTTCAAGGAGATCCTCGAAGGCAAGGTCGATGATCTGCCCGAGCAGGCCTTCTTCCTGGCCGGTACCCTGGACGACGTCCGGGCCAACGCGGCCAAGCTGGCGAAGTGACAGTAACTGCGCCGTCGGCCGCCGTCGCCCTTCGCCCGGCGACGCGTGGCTCCTTGTCAGAGTCGCCTCGGCTCCGGTGTTCGGGGGCGCGGCGTCCAGCGCCGTCGCCCTCCGCCCGGCGACGCTCAGGGTCCCAACCCGGACGAAGTCGAGGAATACGGTAAATGCCCCTCCACCTGGAGATCGTGACTCCGGAGCGACGAGCCTTCGAGGGCGATGTCGACGAGGTCATCGTGCCCGGAAGCGAGGGCGAGCTCGGGATTCTGCCGCACCATGCGCCATTGATCTCGCTTCTCGGCCAGGGAGTCCTGCGCCTCAAGCGCGGCGATCAGGAGGAGGAGTTCGCGATCTTCGGCGGCTTCCTGCAGGTCCGGCCGGATCGAGTCATGGTTCTCGCCGAGATGGCCGATCTGGCTTCGGAGATAGATCTCGAGCGCGCCGAGCGCGCCCGGCGCGAGGCGGAGCGCGTGCTCGAAGGCGGATTCGTGGAGCCTGCCGATCTGGCGAGTGCCCGAGCCGCTCTTCAGCGGGCGCTCATTCGAATCCGCCTGGCGGAGCGCGGGTCCCGCCGAACACCCAGGGGGGAGCACGAGGCGCTTCGCCATCCGGCACCGCCACCGACTGAAGAGCCGCCCGGCGAGTAGCGATGGCTGACGCTCGACCGTTTCACTGGGAGTTCAAGCCCGAGCCGGTAGACCGCGAGGTCCTCCGGATCGAGGGTGGCCGCCGTCTCGAGGGCGCCGTCCGCATCAGCGGCGCCAAGAACGCAGCCCTCAAGCTAATGGCCGCCGCCACGCTCACGGGCGAGCGCTGTCGCTTCACCAACGTGCCCGAGATTGAGGACGTCAACGTCCTCACGGAGGTCTTGCGGGACATCGGCGTGACCGTGGATCACCCCGCCCCCAACGTCTACGAAATCGCGTCCGGTGACGCCGAGTGGCTTTTCGTGCCGCTCGAGGCCGCGGCCAAGATGCGCGCCAGCTTCATACTTCTCGGCCCGCTGCTGACTCGGTTCGGTCGCGTCATCATCAGCAACCCCGGCGGCGATCGGATCGGCCGCCGGCCGGTCAACCTGCACGTGGATGCGATGCGAGCCCTGGGTGCCGAGATCGAGTACCGCAACGGCTACTACTTCGCCAAGGCCCCCGGCCGGTTGCGTGGCGGACCGATAAACTTTCCTCAGGTAACCGTGATGGGCACCGAGAACGCCATGCTCGCTGCGGTTTTGGCCGACGGCCATACCGTCATAACGCCGGCCGCCCAGGAGCCGGAAGTCGACGACCTGATCACGTTTCTCCAGAAGATGGGCGCTCAGGTGGAACGGACCGCTCCCGATCGGATCGAAATCGAGGGCCGACGCCGGCTCCGCGGAGCCGACCACTCGGTCGTTCCGGACCGGATCGAGACCGGCACGTTCATCGTCGCCGCCGGCGTCACTCACGGCCGTATCACCATCCAGGATGCCCCTTGCGAACACCTCGGATCGTTCTTGAGCGTCATGGATGAGATGGGCGTCTCGATGAACAGCGGCAACGACACGATCGAGGTGGATGCCACCTCCGCCGACCTCAACCCGCTGCGGTGCTGCGACATTGAGACCCAGCCCTACCCTGGCTTGGCCACGGACCTGCAGCCCCCGACCTGCGTCCTGCTGACCCAGGCCAGAGGCATCAGCCACGTGCACGAGTCGGTCTTCGAAGATCGGCTGGAGTGGTTGGGCGAACTCCGCCGCATGGGCGCCAGTGTGGAGATCGCCGATCAGCACCACGCTCTAATCCGGGGGCCCACGCCGCTCCACGGTGCAGAGGTCGAGATCGGCGACCTGAGGGCCGGCGCGTCGCTTATCCTTGCCGCCCTGGCGTCCGACGGCGTGACCCAAATTCGGGGCGCGCACCACGTACACCGCGGCTATGAGAAGATCGACGCGAAATTCCTGGGACTCGGGGCCAGGATCGAGCGGCTCGCTGAAGGGACTTAGCCACAGGCATGAAGATCGGTATCGACCTGGGCACGGCCAACATCCTCGTCTACGTCAAGGGCCATGGCATCGTCATGCAGGAGCCCTCGGTAGTCGCCGTCGACGACCAGAACCACATCTTGGCGGTCGGCGAAGAGGCGCGCGAGATGATCGGCCGCACGCCCGGCAACATCCAGGCCATTCGCCCGATGCGCGACGGAGTCATTGCCGACTACGTCATCACCGAAGCTCTTCTGGACCACTTCATCCATCGAGTCCAGCAAGGTCGCCGGTTCGGCTGGGGCAAGCCGGAGGTCATGATCAGCGTCCCGGCAGGCGTCACCAGCGTCGAGAAACGCGCCGTCCGCGACGCAGCCCTGAAGGCCGGGGCCTCTGAGGCGTACCTGATCGAAGAACCGATTGCCGCTGCCATCGGCGCGAACATGCCGATCAGCGGCCCTTCGGGAGCGATGATCATCGACATCGGCGGCGGCACGAGCGAGATCGCCGTCATATCGCTGGGCGCGATCGTGGTTTCCACCAGCCTTCGCGTTGGCGGCAACAAGATCGACGAAGCGATCGCGAACTACGTTCGCAAAAAGTACAACCTCATGATCGGCGACAGAACCGCCGAAGAGGTGAAGATTCAGATCGGCACAGCCCTGCCGCTGGAGCGCGACCTCACCATCGACGTCCGCGGCCGCGACTTGATCGCCGGCCTGCCACGCACCGTCTCGATTGTCAGTTCCGAAGTGATGGAGGCTATTGAGCCGCCGCTTCAGCAGATCATCGGCGCCGTCCGCCTTGTCCTGGAGCAGACTCCGCCCGAGCTGTCGAGCGACATCATCGACAAAGGCATGGTCATGTCAGGTGGCGGGTCGCTCCTTCGGAATATCGACAAGCTGCTCACCCAGGTGACTGGCGTGCCGTGCCACGTTGCCGACAACGCGATGCACTGTGTGGCCCTTGGGACGGGCATAGCCCTTGAGCACTTCGAGTTCTTCAAGAAGTACCTCGGCCCGCAGGTCTGATGCCCTCCCCGCTGGAAGAACCTGTCGAGGATCTCGATCGGGCCTTCGTTGATCTCCACTGCCATACCAGCGCGAGCTTCGATTCGCTCGCCAGCCCGGGCGCCGTCACCCACGCGGCTGCGCGCCGTGGCCTGACCCACCTGGCCGTGACGGACCACGACCGCATCGATGGGGCTCTGCGAGCCCGTGATGCCGCTCCGGACGGCCTGACGGTCATAGTCGGCGAGGAAGTGAAGACAGCCGACGGCGACCTGATAGCCGTCTTCATCGAGGAGATCGTGCCGCCCGGCCTTTCTGCCGCCGATACGATCGCGGCCATCCGCGAGCAGGGAGGTCTGGTCGGCGTCCCGCATCCGTTCGACCGCTTTCGTGGCTACGGACGCAGGAGCGGTGCCGACCTGGCCGACATCGCCGAGAAAGTGGATTGGATCGAGGCCTATAACGCCCGTGTGATCGGCGGGTCTGCCAACGAGAGGGCCGCCATCTTCGCCAGGGAGCGCATGCTGCCCGGCGTGTCCGCTTCGGACTCGCATACCGTTCTGGAAGTGGGCGTTTCGTACAACGTCGTCCTGGGCGACCCAAGCACGCCCGCAGAATTGCTCGCGGCGCTCGCCAGCGTTGACATCCGGCCCGGGCGTGCCAGCTTCTACGTGAGGGCTTGGACGCCGCTTGCCAGACTGATCCAATCTACGCGCGGGAACGGCCGACGCCCTGGGCATCCGCGCCCGGGGGAGCTCACGTGAGCGATGAGCAAGAGCACCACCACCATCCGATCGGGGATCCGCTCGGTCAGGAGGCAGACGCGCTCATCAACCCCGAAGAAGCGGTCGAGGTTCCGCCACCGGACCAGATGTCGCTCATCCGGCGCCTGCGCGAGCCCAAGACGATCCTATCGATCGTCGTTCCGCTGCTCATCATCGTCATCGCGGTCATTCTCAATCGTCAATACCTGAGCGAAGTCCCTGCGGACATCGGCCGGGCCAACCCGTGGCTCGTGCTCCTGGCGTTCGTCATCTACTACGCCGGCTTCCCTCTCAGAGGCTGGCGCTGGACGAAACTCTTGAAGGGCGCGGGCTACATCGTGCGGGTCAAGGATGGCACGGAGCTCGTCTTCCTTTCCTGGCTGGTCAACTGCATCGTACCGGCCAAGCTAGGCGATCTCTACCGCGCCTACCTGCTCAAACTCAACAGCCCGGTCTCGGCGACTCGAACGCTTGGTACGGTGTTCATGGAGCGGATCCTGGATTTGATCGCGATAGCCACTCTTGGCCTGCTCGCCGGCTACTGGCGGTTCCGAGGCAGCTTGAACGACCTGCCCCAGACCGCCCAGGTGGTCTTCGCCATCGGCGTGATCGTTGTCGTCGTGCTGATCGTCGCACTCGTGGTGATGCGGAACTTCGGTCGACGCGTTATCGCCATCCTGCCGCTACCGCATCGAGTCGTTGACTTCTACGATCGCTTCGAGGAGGGCGTCTTCGGCTCGGTGGGTCTGCGAGGCCTGCCCTTCCTGGGTGTGCTCACGACGCTCATCTGGACCACCGAAGCACTGCGCCTCTACTGCGTGGTCCGGGCGCTCGGTTTCAGCGACGTCGACCTGGGTTTCTCCGGCGCCATGTTCGTGGCCCTCATCGGCTCGTTGCTCACTGTCGTCCCGTTCACGCCGGGCGGACTTGGTCTCGTGGAGGGCGGAATGGGCCTCGTCCTCACCAAGATCTTCCGCGCAGATCCGGCCCATGCCTTGGCGATCATCCTCGTCGACCGGGCGATCAGCGTCTTCTCGATCGTCATTCTCGGATCCGTCGCCTATGTCATCTCATCGAAGCCACGCGGCGGCGGAATGCAGGTCGACGAGGTCTTCCGGGCAGGCACCGCGCCCGGCTGAGTGGATGTCTCGAGGAGTGTTTCGCGTCAGAACTGGTTTGCTCTGCGACCGCGAATGGCCTTGATGCCGCCCCGATCGACCGCGACCCGTTTCGCATCGCCTTGACGCGGCCTGGTGCCGGCCCGGATTCGAGCCGGGATCTTCGACGCAACCTTGCGGTCACCTTGCCGGGTTGGCCGGTAGTCGTCACCGGTGCGGTACGAAAAGGTCATTCACTCTTCGGCGACCGGCCCCGATAGTTCCCCTATCGGGGCAGAAGGCGCCGTACCTCGGAGCCCACCTGGCGTATGACTGGACAGGACGAACGAGCCTTCACTGAGTGGCTGAGGGCCCAGCTCAAAGCCAAGAGGATGTCGCAGCGTCAATTGGCGCAGCAGTCTGGGGTCGACCATTCGACCATTTCCAGGCTGATCCGAGGCGACCGCATGCCGTCTCTGGGTACGGCCACCAAGCTAGCCCGAGGCCTTCGTGAAATCCGCGATGACACCGAGGCGCCGCAATACCTCGGGGCGGTTGCTGCAGGAACCGTAAATCCCACCGCCCGCGTGGAATATTCCCTTCGCGCCGACGAAGTCCTGTCAGAGCCGCAGGTGCGCCAGGTGATGGAGTACTACCTGGCAGTGCGGCTACGCCGCTTCGGTCGAGGCTATGCCGGGTTGCGTTCCGGGGACCGATCAATGGAGCCGCGCCGTATCATCAACGACCGCCGAGACACGCCGATGATCTCTGCAGCCACCGCGAGCCATGCCGTACGCCCGATGGTCCAGCCGATGCCAGGGCGGGGGCGCACCGCCCGCGAAGCCAGCTGACCCAGGTCTCGTCTCTCGAGCCTTTCGCTTCTGTCCGGATGCGCTGGTCTCCTTCCGCGAACCTGAGCGCCTGAAGCGAGGGCCGCTCTTGAGTTCCGAGATCGCGACGAGCTCACGCTGAACCGTCGGGGAGATCTGAGTCGACGGCATCGACCCCGTCACTGATCACACTAGGTCGATAGCGCGGCGGTTTCTCGTTAGCCTCCTCAGTTCGCCTGGGAGTTCCTGTCGGTTTCGCCCCGTCGCCGGGGGTATCGAGCCTTGCCACCGCCGGCGGCCCCGGCGTCAGCGGCAGGCCGGCGGCCAGGTCTCCGAGCCGGGCTACGTTGACGGAGTCGAAGCCTTGCTCCATCAGGGGCGTCTCGAGGTAGAACGCGACGTGGTCCAGGCTGGGATGGCACAACAGATGCGCCAGGCCATCCCGGCCGATCAGGCCTTCGCCAAGGTGCGCGTGTCGGTCCTGGCGGGATCCCCTCGCCGAATAGGAATCGTTGAGGTGGATCATCGCCAGCCTGGACAAGCCGATCAAACGGTCGAAGGTGCGGAGGAGGTCGTCGATGGCCAAAGGGCTCGCCACATCGTAGCCAGCGCCCCATAGGTGCGCCGCATCCAGGCATACCGCGAGCCGCCCATCCAGGCTCCTAGCGCCGGCCGCGTCGAGGATCATGGCCAGTTCCTCTATCGTGGAGCCGATGGCAAAGCCGCCCCCGGACGAGTTCTCAAGAACCACCAGCGGCGCCAGGGCATCAGTTTTGATTGAAGTTGAGCCGTCCAGGGCCCTTTGGAGGCCGTCGACGAGCCGCCGCATGCCTGCATCGCGGCCCGCCCCGCGATGCGAACCGACGTGGACGTTCACGAACCGCGCTCCGAACTCCGGGGCGTGTTCGACCTCGTGGCGTACTAGCTCGACGGATCGACCGAACAGCTCGTCGTCCGGCCCGGCCAGGTTGACCAGATATGCGGCATGAATGGCGACAGGCCCGATGTCAAGTTCGAGGAGCCGCTGCCGAAACGCCTCCGCCTCGGGTGGCGGCTCCGCCCGGCGCCGCCACGCCGTTGGGTTGTCGCTGAAGATCTGCAGCGCGGACGCGCCGATCGCCGCGGCCCGCTCCGCGGCACGGACCAATCCCAGTCCCATGGGCAGATGGGCGCCGGCCCGCCGCCCGCCGGGCAACTCAACCCGCGCGACCCGCACCTCGGGGTCCGCGACGATCCAATCGGCCCGGCTCGTCGCTCGATCGACCGTCAAGCGCCTACAACCCTCCGGTGATCCGGGCCTGCTCTCGATCGTGATCAGCCGGCCCGATGGCTGGTTCGGCCAGGCGTGTACTCGCCCCCGATCACCGGCTCGATCAGCCCGTAGTCACCGCTGGGCATCTTGTACAGGACGCCCAGCTTCTCCGTCTCGGCGTTGACGAAGATGAAGAACTGGTGGCCGAGTTCCTCCATTCGCTCGAGGGCGTCCTCCTCGAACATGGGCTCGATCGCAAATCGCTTCGTCTTCACGATCCGCGACGTGGGCATCTCCGATTCGTCCACGGACTCCGGCTCCTCGTCCGCAAGGCGTTCAGCCATGGTTTCCTCCGGCCGGACCTTGCTGCGAGGCTTTTCGCGCGCATCAACCGCTTGACGTTCGATCCGGTCGACGACCATGTCCAGGCTAGCCTGGTAGGTGGGCCCGGAGGCGTGGCTGCGCAGGATCTGACCATCGACGGTAAGGGTCACCTCGGCAATCTGGGAATCGGCGGAACTGCGGTGCTGCTCGCTGGAGAGCTCCACCACGGCGTCGCTTCTGTCGTCCAGCAGCCGTTCGAGCCGGCGCATCTTGCGCTCGGCGTACTGCCTTACGGGTCCCGGGACGTCGATGTTCTTGCCCTTGACGATCGTCCTCACAGCTGACCTCCGCAACGCACATCGCGAACGCTCAGTGGGCTGGGGGCCAACCGGAGCGCACACACATCAAGTTGAGCCGCTGCCACGCGGCCAGTATAGAAGTCGGCCCGGGGCCCTGGCCTCGCCCATTTTCGGAGGCTGATTCCGCTATTCGTGATCGGCGCCGGCGTTTCGGCACGCGTGCCTCTCACCGTTCGCGGGCCACCGTTACCGCGGATACCGCCACCGCTCCCCCACGGTATAGCGCCTCGGCGCAGGCTACGAGCGTCGAGCCGGTGGTCACCACGTCGTCAACCAGCACGATCCATCTGCCGCCGATCGCCGCAGCCTGCGCCGGCCCACGAAGCGCAAAAGCGCCCGCCACGTTCGTATGACGAGCCCGCCGTCCCAGATCGAACTGCGGCGACGTATTGCGCGTTCGCTCCAGCGCCGCCAGCCAGGGCACCTGCAATCGACGAGAGGCCTCGGCGGCCAGCAGGACCGCTTGATCGTAACCACGCCGCCTGGCCCGCTCTGCGTGGACGGGCACTGGCACCAGAAGTTCCCCACCGACACCGGCAGCCCGCCACCGAGCCGCTACCGATGTCGCAAGTGGCGCTGCCAGTCGGCGCTCGCCCGCATACTTGAGCTGGTGCAGCGCTGCCCTCACCGCGCCGGAGAACGGTGCGCACCATTCCAGCTGCGCCAGTGGCATGGGCATCGCCGACGGCAGCCCAATCGGGACGCCGGCGGGCAGGCCCAGCCGAACGTCCAGGGCCCGCCGGCAATTCGGGCAGAAAGCCTCGCCTTCGGCCGAGCAGCTCGCACAGGCGGCTGGCAGCGCCACGTCGAGCAGGGACGACGCCACGGCCGAAAGAGCTCGGGAAGCCATCTACGTACCCTAACGATCCGGAATCATCAGGCACGTATTCGCGATGCCGGCCAGCGGTCACGGCGCTACGCGGGGTCGATCGCGATCTCGTCGCCGATGGCCGTGCCGGTTGCCTCGATGGTGCCGGCTGGCAACTCGAGCACGCCCTTTGCCCCGCCGACTCGCCACACGACGCCGCGCCATGGTGGTACATCGCGGCGAGCCGAAAGCACTCGCCGCCGCCCGGCAGGTCCATCCCTCGGCGGGGACACGAAGACGACGTCAATCGGAAACCTCATGAAGAGCATGTGGATGCCGTTCTCATCGGGCAGCCACAACCCCTCACCGGATGACAGGGAACGGCGTCCCATGAGACCCATGAACTTGGCCCGAAAGGAGGCGCCATCTTCGAGTCGTTCGGCCAGCACGGTATCCCGGCTGACATTGCGGGCAACCAGGCTCCGCCGATTCACGGAACCACGCCTGACCCCAACGTCTTGACGATCGAGATGATGGCCGGACCCAAAATGACAATGAAGAGCGATGGGAAGATGCAACCGACCAGTGGGAACAGCATCTTGATCGGCGCTCGTGCGGCCAACTCTTCGGCGTGCTGTCGGCGTTCTATGCGGAGTTGCTCGGACTGGATCTGCAGCACCTTCGAAATCGAGACACCCAGCTGTTCGGCCTGGATGATGGCCCCGATGAAGTTGGAGAGTGACTGGACGTTGGTCCGCGGAATCATGTCTCGGAGGGCATCTCGGCGTGCCTTGCCGACGCGAACCTCGGCCAGCGCCCGGCGGAACTCGTCACTTAGAGGGCCGGGCAGCTTCTCGACCACCTTGGCCAGAGCCGCGTCGAAGCCCAGGCCGGCGCGCACGGAAATGGTGAGCAGGTCGAGTGTGTCTGGGATCATCCTGACAATGAGCCTCTGGCGGGCACTGATACGGCGGCCCAGCCAGAATTCCGGAAGGAGGTAGCCGATCCCCAGACCGACGAGCCCGAGGAAGATGCCCGGCACGATCCCGGCAGCCAGCGGGCCGAGTATCAGGAAGATGAGCACACCGGTGGCGATACCGACCAAGATCTTCACGCCCATCCAGTCGGTAAGCTTCAGGTCGCCCGGATTGCCGGCCATGGCCAGCCGTCTCTCCACCGTGCCGGTCGAGGAAGCGCTGGTGAGTCGAGTGCCCAACCGCGACAACCGGCCCAACAGAGGTCGCAGGGTTCGCTCTGCGAACGGCTGCTGGAGCTCGAGTTCCTCGAGATTCTTGGCCTCGACTGAACCCAACTGAATCAGCCGAGCCTGGACCGGATCGACTGGCGAGCCGGCGGCCAGACCCACGAAAAGCACGAGAATGCCGCCAGCAACGAGCGTGCCAACGATGATAGCCAGCATCTGTCAGACCTCGATGGCGACGATGCGCCTGATCAGTGTGAAGCCGATCAGCATGAACAAGCCGCCGAACGCGAGGAGGATCATGCCGGCGGGTAGACCGAAGAGGCCTGGTGGGTTTTCGAACATCGGCTTCATGAATGACGGGGCGATCACGAACAGGACGCCCATGAGGGCGATGGGCATGAAGCCTACGACATAGCCGGACATTCTCTGCTGGGCGGTGAGGGTCCGGATTTCGCCCTTGATCCGCACTCGCTCACGGATGGTGAAGGCGATTGAGTCGAGGATCTCGGCGAGGTTGCCGCCGACCTGATGCTGGATGGTGATGGCTGTGGCCATCAGCTCGAGGTCGTCCGATCGGACGCGGCGAACCATGTTGTCGAGAGCCACATCGAAGGCGAGCCCGAGGTTGACCTCGCGGATGACTCGCCCAAACTCGACCGTAACCGGCGGAGTCGACTCGCGGACCACCATCTCGATTGCCTGAAGGAACGACGAGCCCGCTCGTAAAGCGTTGGCGATGAGCGTGATGGTGTCGGGGAGCTGTTTGTTGAACGCGTCCAGGCGCGACGCTCGGCGGCGCGCCAGCCAGAACCGGGGCAAGAAGAAACCGATTACCGCTCCGATCAGGAGGCCGACCGGCGTGCCGAGCGGCGATAGGACGGAGCTCAGTACCAGGAAGATCAAGGGCACGGCCAGAACCGAACCTGCCCAGATGGCTATGAACTCGCTCGCCTTGAGTTTGAGGTCGGCGCGGGCGATGTCACGGGCCAGGTTGGCGCCGAAGTCCCGCTGCTCCACGACCCTGTTCAGACGGGCAAGGGCCACGCTCTGGGCAAAGAGGTCCCCGATGCCGGCCGAGGACTCTCCTGGCTTTGCCGAGGCGGCAGTCTCCGGCTTACCTGCGACGTACCGCACAAGCCGGGCGTTGATGCTGCCACTCCGGCCGGAGCTGGCCAAGCCCAGGAAGAGCAGCAGTATTCCGCTGAAGACAAGGACCCCGACGATTATCCCGACCATGACGCCTCTCCCCGCCTCGGTTAAGCGAAGCCGAACAGGCCGCGCGGCAGGTGGATGCCCATGACCTCGAACTTCTCCACGAACCTGGGCCGAATTCCCGTGGCCCGCAGCCGGCCCTGAATCTTGCCCTCGACCACCCCCGTCTGCTCGAACAGGAAGACGTCCTGCATCACGATAATGTCGCCTTCCATGCCCTGCACTTCGGTTATGTACTCGATCTTTCGGGAGCCGTCCTTCATTCGGGACTGGTGCACGATGAGGTCGACCGCGGACGAGACCTGCTCGCGGATGGCCCGAAGTGGCAGGTCGACGCCGGCCATGAGAACCATCGTCTCGAGGCGGGACAGCATGTCGCGCGGACTGTTAGCGTGGCCGGTGGACATCGAGCCATCGTGACCGGTGTTCATTGCCTGGAGCATGTCCAGGGCCTCGCCTCCTCGGCACTCGCCGACGATGATCCGGTCAGGGCGCATTCGCAGGCAGTTCCGGACCAGCTCACGGATCGGGATGGCGCCACGGCCTTCGATGTTTGGTGGCCTCGACTCCAGTGTGACCACATGCTCCTGCCGGAGCTGCAGCTCGGCCGCGTCCTCCACGGTGATGATCCGCTCGTCGTTGGGTATGAACGACGAAAGGACGTTGAGGGTGGTTGTTTTGCCGGAACCCGTGCCGCCCGACACGAAGATATTCAGACGGGCCTCGACGCAAGCGCGCAGGAAGTCGAACATCTCCGGCGTGGCGGTGCCGAACCGGACGAGGTCGTCAACGGTAAACGGCGAGGCCGAGAATTTTCGGACGGTGACGACCGGCCCGACCAGGGACAAGGGCGGGATGATCGCGTTGACGCGGGAGCCGTCCGTAAGGCGAGCGTCGACCATCGGGCTCGACTCGTCGACGCGCCGGCCGATCGGGGCGATGATCCGATCGATGATCCGCATCACGTGATCGTCGTTCTGGAAGACGACGTTCGTCAGCTCCAGGCGACCGTTACGTTCGATATAGACCTGGCGCGGGCCATTGACCATGATCTCAGTGACGGTCTCGTCGCGAAGAAGCGGCTCCAGGGGGCCGAGGCCGATGATTTCGTCCGTGATCTGCTCGAGCATCCGGACGCGCTCGGCGCGGGTAAGAGCGAGTCCTTCCTCGTCGATAACGCGGCTGAAGATCTCTTCGATCTGACGCCTGACCTCGACCTGATTGGTCAGATCGAGCTTCGGGTCCAGGTCCTGGATGACGCGGGACTGGATCCGGAACTTGACTTCGCGCAGGGACTCACGTATTGGCCCCTGGCTGAGGATGCGCTGTCCGGTCGGAACGGGGGTCGTGCCTGGAGGGCCCGGCGGCACGGCCGGGGCCCCGCCCGTAGCGCCCGGCGCACCGAGCGCTACGCCTGGTCTGGCGCTTTCGATTCGCTTCAGAAGGGACATGGACTACACCCCTTGCTGGCCCCTGTCGGGCAACTATCTCCGCGCGAAGAGGGACTTGCCCTTCTGGGGCGGTTTTCGGCCGATCTCCTCGTGCGACTCTCGGACTCCGACGAGAGACGCCGCTAGACGAAGAAGGTCCTGAGATACCTGGCTCTCTCGGTTGCTGAGCACGAACGGGATTCCGCGGTTTAGGGCATACACGACAGCCCGTCCGTCGCTGACGATCGTGTGGTCGACCTTTCGGCCGATCGAGTGCTCGACATCGGCCACCCTGATCCCCAGAGTTGTGTCGGCGCGGTTCAAGACCAGGCGGATCTTGTGTGAGTAGCCGAGCTGCTCGGCCACCTCCAGAAAGAGCCTCGTGCTCTTGATGCTCGTGATCTCGAGCGTGAGCACGGTCAGTACTACATCCGCCAAGTCAAGGATACCAAGGAGGGTATCGTTGAACCACGCTGCGCAATCGACCACTACGAGTTCACTGCGCTGTCGGAGAATCTCGACGACGCGTCTCACACTGGCAGGGTCTATGAGTTCGGCCATCTCCGGTGAGGATGGGGCCAGCAGAACCCGGATGCCCGATGAATGGGTCAGCGTGAACGCATCGACGGACTCCGGCTCGATCGCCTGCTCGAGCTCCGGCATGAGCTCGGCTATGGACTTGTCCTTCGGGTTGAGGTTGAGCAAGACGGCCACATCGCCGAACTGCAGCGAACAATCGACGAGGGTCACCTTCTTGCCCAGCTCCGCGGCGGCGGCCACAGCCAGGTTCACGGCGATCGTGGTTCGGCCGACGCCGCCCTTGGGGCTGAAGACAGCCACGACCAGACCTTCGTCGGTCGAGGCCGTGGTACGGGCCGACGGCGAGGCGGCCGCGCGATCCGCCTTCGCCTTCTCGCGCGTGTAGACCTGGCGAATCGAAGCCGTCAGTTCGTCGCTGCTGAAGGGTTTGACGAGGAACTCGCGCGCCCCGGCCAGCATCGAGCGACGCAGGTAGTCCGCTTCGCCCTGAACCGACATCATTACCACTGCCGCGGTCGGAATCTGGGCTGAGAGACGCTCGGTCGCCGTGATGCCGTCCATGTCGGGCATGTTGATGTCCATCAGGATCACGTCTGGAAGAAGCTTGACGGCCTGCTCGATCGCTTCCGCGCCCGATGAGGCAGTTCCGATCACCCGGATATCCGGCTCGAAACCGAGCAGTTTCGCCAGGTGATCGCGCGTCTCGGGAATGTCGTCGACGATCAGGACTTCGATCTCGTCAGCCATCAAGATCAATCGCTTCCAAAGTGCGGGAGAGGCCGATTCGCTCGGCCTCTCCGGGGCGGCTCCGCCTGTTCACAGCGGAGCGGTCTACCACTGGATGCCCTTGGCTAGGTCTGCGGGTAGGAGGCCTCGCGGATCCGGCGGGAGGACGCCGTACTGGTCGACCAGCATCTTGAAGGTGATGCCAGGGGTTACTGCGTCCGTCGCTGAGTTGTCCTGGGACGAGCGCAGCGCGAAGGCAAGATCGATGTAGTTCTGCGTGCCCTGCGCCTCCGCGCGCTGGGCCCATCGGATGATCTCGGCTTCATCGGGACTGACCTCCACGATCGCGATCATCGTGCGCCCGGAGAACTGAACGAGCGCGGTGGTGGGTGCGGCGGCGGCCGCGCCAGGCGCCGTCGTCGCGCCTGGAGTGGGCGGCGGCACCAGCGTCGCGAGGACCTTGCGGTTCTGGATAAGCATCTTGCTGGTGAGCGCTTGCGCCCCATCGGTGACGGAGATCGTGTTGCCCGCGGCGTCTTTGCTCGAGATGGCAAGCGGGTCAGTGTAGACGCTCAGAATGATGTCGACGTGGTCGCCGGGCACGATCAGCGTACCGACACCGTTGGTCTGGTCGACTTCCATCGAGACCGCGACCATGCCAGGTGAGATCGCGCCAGCGATGTCCGTGCCGTCCGCCATGGATCCCGGAGTGAGAAGGTCCCGGCCGGCCACCAGGACCTGCCCGGACGTGATCTTCCCGCCGGCGATCTTGCCGATGACCTGGTCGGTGCTGGAGTAAGTATCTTGACCCAACGCGTTGTGCTGGGAGACGGTCATGGTCTGCACGCCAACCATGCTCGCCGTGATCGTGTCGCCGAGATTGATATCCGCTTTGGCGACGACAACTTGGACGGTCGGCTCGGGCGTCGCCGTCGGCGAGGCGGTCGAACCGCCGCCCCCGCCTCCCCCGCCGTTAGCCAAAACGATCGCTGCGACCCCGCCCGCTACAGCGAGAAGGACCCCGAGCAGGATTAACAACCGATTGGACCGCTTCACGACGACACTCCCCAGCATGTGACAGGCGTCACCACGGTAGCCTTGCGGCCGACCTAACTGCGACTATACCAATGGGCTACCCCCGCTAGGAAGTATTCTCGGCTTCAGTCAGGAAACAAGGCCCGATTCTCCTCCTGAGGCGGCAAAAAAGCGGGCCGCGCACTGCGCGCGGCCCGCTTTGTGTCCCGGTTGGTCGGTTAGATCTTCTGGCCGACCGTGCTCAGGATGCCCTGGATGGCGCCGCCAAGGAACAGCACCGCCGCAATGCAGAGGACGGCGATGAGTGCGAGGATCAGGGCATATTCGG
>DASWZK010000157.1:0-8742 GCA_036404515.1 Candidatus Limnocylindrales bacterium | reverse complement strand
CTTCCTCGGCGGTGTGCGTCGTGGCGGGCATGAGCCGAATGTCGAGCGCGACCCCCTTGCGGGAGGCCACCTCGACGACCCGCTGAATGGCCGGGTGCAGGAGATCGGTCACGTCTGAATAGTCCGCCAGGCGCTCGATTTAGGCGTCGCCAAACGAAGGATCCACCGCGTCGCGCTCATCGGGTCAACTGGGGCGAAGCAGTCTTGCCCCCAGGAGGAGCCCCCGCGGGATTACGCGACCACTTGATGGTTCGGCTACGTGGTCCGAAGCGGAATGTCGCTGAGCGTCACCGAAGTTGCTCCGGGCGCAGCAAGGCTGAGACCACCGAAACCGACGATCTCAGCCTTTGACCGGGAGTGTGGGGAGGCGCCGCTCCCGCTAGAGCGTGACCTCCCGCATCAGCAGGACCGGCAGCGTCTTCGTCTCGAACGAGCCGTGCGCCATGAGATCCACGCTTACGACCCGCCAGCCGTCCTTAGCGAACGCATTGAGGTGCTCCACAAGCTGGTTGAGGCGAGTCTCGGGCTCGTCCTTCCAATGCACTTGCTCGACCTTGTATTCCACGCGACCCATAACAATCTCCTTCATGGCTCTTGGGCTCTCCGCGGGCCCGCATCTGCGGACCCCTTCCAGCCCATCGTTTTCCACTTCGCCTACCAAGCCAGCGGATGCCAGTGTGCTGTCTGGCCGCGACGTCGTCATGACGGTCCGTCATCTGGGAGGCGAAGGATCAGGGGACGTCGTCGCCGCGGCGAACGCGATACCGAGGCGGGTTACTGTCGCCGTCTGGCTCGCCAATGCGAGATCGCCCGTTCTGCTCGCGAGTCAGCAGTCTCTGGCGCCGCCATGCGACGCTCAGTGGCGGGGGTGATCGTCCTGGTTCGCCCCGCCGTCCCAACCCTCGTTCGTGAAGGTGGGGATGAAACGATAACCCCGCCCCGGCACCGTGGCGATGAAGCGCGGATGGCGGTAGCCGTTCTGCAGCTTGATGCGCAGGCTCCGGATGTGGCGGTCCACGATGTTGCTCTCGGCGACGAAGTCGGTGCCCCAGATGGCGTCGAGGATCTCTTCCCTCGTCACGACCTGCCCGGCCCGGCTGGCGAGGAGGTACAACAGGCTCTGCTCGATACCGGATAGGTGGATGACGGACTTACCGGCGCGGACCACGCGATGCAAGATGTCGATCTCCATCTCGCCGAGTTTGATGATGGGCACGATCGGCACATCGGTCCCCGTCGCCCGACGGGTGATGACGATCGAGCGGGCGAGCAGCTCCTCGGGCGAGAAGGGCACCGTCAGGATGTCGTCGACCCCGAGTTCGAACGCCTTGAGCTTGGTCCGCAGGTCGCCCCGTCGGGTGAGACCCAGGACCGGCGTCACGCTCTGCCGCAGGGTGTTCGATACGCCGAGCCGTCCGAGCAGAGCTTCACTGTCGTCGTGGTCCATGTCGACCACGGTCATGTGTGGCTGCCAGGTGGCGAGGATGGCTTCTGCCTCGGCCAGGCTGCGCGCAGACCTAACGACGAAGAGGCCGTGATTGAGCGTCAGGGTGATAAGGTCGACTACTAGCTGAAGATCGTGAAGAACCAGGGCACGGTGGGCCTCGACTCCCGGTGCCTCTACACGAACATCTGCCACGGCTCGTCCTCACAGAGCACGGCCCGTTAAGTTAGCGGTGAGATTGTACTGTGGCGCGCGCCGGCAGGCTAAACGATCGCCCGCCTCAGCGCTTGGCGAATCTTCGGGGTAGCTCACCGCCCGCACGGACGACCCAGCCGAGCGCCGACCGCCGTGCCCGTCCAGCGGCTCGGCGCGCAGGAACGTCGAGGTAGCCTTCGACGATCCGATCGGCAAGCTCGAGATGCACCTTGACACCCACTCAAAATGCCCTCGTCCGGACCTCCACCGCGGCCGACGGTAGAAACTCGCGGTCGAGCGCCGGGCGGGCGATGTGTACAGCGCTTATGGTGTCTGGCGCGAGCGCCCGTAGCCCATCAACAGGGAAGGGGATCCGTACGAGGAGGCCGTTCTCAACCCGGCGGTGTCGGTTCACCACTCCCACCAGTCGCACAGACTCAGCGACCACAAGGGCCACCGAGCGAGACGGGGCCCAGAGTAAGTTGGCCCGCGCAAGATACAAGAAGCAATGCGGCGGCGCAGTCCGCCTCGGCGCACGCCGCAAGAGCGAGCGCGGCGATCAGCCGAAGTAGAACGACGGCTCGCCCGCGACGCGCATGCTCTGCTCGAGCATGGCGACGATCACGTCGGTCGAAAGACTCGTGCGGTGGGCCACGTAGTCGGCGATCAGCCGAGGCTCACCGGCGCACCGCTCCAGGGTCCCTGGGTTCAGGCGGGGCCAGATGAGCATCGCTGCCCGCCCATAGGCGCCCGAATCCGCCAACGTGTGCTGAGACGGAGACCTCGCCGAGGCGGGCATGGCTGCGACCTTCCCCTGCGACATTCAGCGCCGACAAGAAGGAAAACCCACGCCTGTCTCAGGAGTTGGAGTATGCGCGCACCTGGGCGGCAGGGCAAGCGAAGCTGACACGCTGGAAGGACGACGTCCCGCTGGCAAGGGCGAGGCCACGAGGACCGGGCGTTCGTTGCTGGGGCGAAAACTTCACGTCGACTCTGGCACTCCCCCCAGGACGGCGTACTCCCTTGCCTTCTCGGCCAGATCGACCAACCCAGCCAGATGATGGCGAGGCGCGCGGTCCGGCTCAGTTCATGCGCAGTTCAGTCTTCCCAGCAGCTGAAGCCGGTCCCACTGCGACTGCCGCTGGCAGCGGGTTCTCATGGAACCCGAGCCCTGGAACATGCCGGTTGTCCTTAGGTAAGGGCTCTCGCTGGTCTTGGTCGGCTCCCGCGCCGCACCCCCGCTGTCGATGCCGGGCCTGGCCGGCCAGCACGAGCGGCAGAGCTGGCTACGGTGGACTTGATTGTGTGAGAGCGGTGGGTGCTGCGCGCTGAGGCGCCCCATCCGGCCAGTCCGCGACCAGCTAGCGATCCCCGTCGATCCAGCCCTGTCGTTGGGCCGTGCGCACCAGCGACGTCCGGCTCGTCACGTCGTAGCGATCGAACATCCGCCGGAGCTGGCTCTCGACGGTCTTCACCCGCAGCGACAGGCGCTCGGCGATCTCGGCGTTAGCGTGGCCCTCGGCCACGAGCGCCAGGATCTGAGCCTCGCGCGGCGTCGGCGGGCGGAGCGCCCTGCGCGCGGCTCGGCGGACGGCGTCAGGGAAAGCCGTGCCGCCGGCAGCGACAGTTCGCACGGCCGTCAGAATCTGCGCGATGGTCGCCATCTTGGAGAGGTAGCCCTTCGCCCCCTCCTCGACCGCAGCAACGTAGTAGCTCGGATAGGAGTACGCGCTCAGCATGATGAATGCGGGGCCGGGAGTGTGGCGGGCGAGGATCTCCAGACCGTCCACCATCCCGGCCAGGCGGATGTCGCACAGGATTACGTCGGGCGATTGGGCGTCGATGAGTCGGTCGGCCGCGACGCTGTCCCGGGCCGTTCCGACAACGGTCACGTCCAGTTCGCCCCCAAGAAGCGCCGTGAGACCCTCGGCAATGGCAGGATGGTCCTCGACGATCGCGAGCCGAATCACAGCCCTGCCTCCGCCGCCGGTCGGGCATCGCCCCGCGCTCTGGGCTTGCCGCGCGGGAGCCGAACGACGATCGTCGTTCCCTCGCCGAGGCTCGACTCGGCCTCGATCGTTCCGCCATGAGCGGTCACGATCTCGCGCGCCAGGTAGAGCCCAAGACCGAGCCCGGCCGAATGCTTCTGCCCCAGCCGCGCATACGGCTGGAACAGAAGAGGCAGCACGTCGCTGGGGATCCCTGGGCCATAATCGCGGACTTCCACGACGGCGAGCGAGCCGGACTTGCTCACGGTGACGTCGATGGTCGGCGACTCCTTCGCGTGCTCGATGGCGTTCGAGAGGAGGTTGACGAAGACCTGCTCCAAACGAACGGCATCCCCCTGGAGCGGGATCGGTCCACGAGTCGGCAAGACCCGGATCGTCGGTGCGTTCGGCAGCGTTCCGGCAACATCGACGGCATCGCGCACGACCGTCACGAGATCGATCGGCGCGGCGACAAGCGCGAGTCGACCGGCCTGGATGCGGTTCACGTCGAAGAGGCGCTCGATGAGCTCCCCGATCTGCCTGGTCTGCATGAGTGCCCGGGCCGCATAGGTGCGGGCCTGCTCAGAGCTGTCGGAGCCGAGGTTTCGCTCGACGAGCTGGAGGTAACCGTGCAGGGCGGCCACCGGGGTCTTCAGCTCGTGCCCCGCCGCGGCCATCAGCCGCTCCAGGCTGAGCCGCATCGTGCGCTCGGACAGGTCCCGGATCGTTATCACCCCGCCCCAGGTCCGGTCCCCGGCGGTGAGCGGCTCGGCCACGGCCTCGAACCAGCGTCGAGTTCCCTCAGGCCGGGCCACCGCAAACTCCATGCGGAACCGTTCGCCTCGCGCGGCCCGTTGAGTTGGCCGGTCCGCCGGCAGAAGCGGAAGGCCGGCGACATCCTCGGGTTCGATCTCGGCTTCGGCGCCACCGAAGAGCCGATCGTAAGCGTCGTTGGTCACTACGATCCGGCCCTCGTAGTCGACCGCGACGACCGCGTCACCGAGGCTTGCCAGGATCGACCGGAGACGATCGTGCTCCTCCTGCAGGCTCAACCTCTGCTGCTCGAGTACGATCGCCTGCGCACTGAGCTCGTCGGTTCGCGTCGCGAGATCTTCGTTCGCGACCCGGAGCTCCTCGACGCTCGCGGTCAGCTCTTCGTTGAGTGTTTCGAGTTCCTCGTTGGTGGCCTGGAACTCTTCGTTGACGGTCTCGACTTCCTCGCGAGTGGCCTGCGCGTCCTCGCTGGCCAGGAGCATCGCCTCGTTCGCCCCCCTGAGCTCGGCGACCAGGGCGGTCAGCTCCTCGTTCGCTCGAAGGAGCCGGCCGTTCGTAGCGACCGCTTTCTCGAGTCGTTGCCGTGTCCGGAGTTCGGCACGACGCTCCTGTTCGAGCCTGGTCGCGTCCGTCAGCTCGATGACGACGCCTTCGATGGCTTGCATCTCGACACGGTAAGGCCGGATCGTGGCCTCCACGAAATGGGTCGTCTCACTGGCGGCGTCCGAGGGTTCCACCTCGAACACGGCCGAAGTGGTCTTGCCGGCCAACGCGGAGTCGATGGCCACTCGGATCGCGCTGGGCGGGAGAACCTCCGCAAGATGGATGAAATCCTGGTCGAAGGCCGTGCCGTGGATCCCGAGCATCTTCCGGGCCGCGGAGTTGATGCGCAAGATGTAGTAGCGCGGATCGACGACGACGATGCCGACGGTCAGGTTGAGCAGCAGGCTATCGGCCGACGCCGACGACTCCGCCACGCGCCGGACGTCGCGGTGCGTGACTCGGATGGCCTGGTCGAGCTGGGATTCCTGGCTCCGACGCGGGTGGAGCACCGCGGGTCGCATCGCAGGGATCGCGTAGCTTCCGGGCAGGCGCCGATACACGCGCAGGCGCGCGTGCTCCTCTTCGAATGGCTCCGGCAGGGCCATGACGGTCTCGGACGTGCCGAGGACCAGCCGGCCGCTGGGCCGCAACGAAAACGCGAAGGTCTCGAGGGCCACCCGCTGCATGGGCGCGGTGAAGTAGATCAGCACGTTCCGGCACAGCAGGAGATCGATCCGTGGGAAAGGGGCCCGTTCGCCGAGATCGTGCTCGCCGAAGACCGTAAGGGCACGCAGCCGTTTGGCGACCTCGTAGCCGCCGTCGGACTTCACGAAGTGGCGGTCTCGGACGCCTGCGGGCAAACCCTTGAGGGCGGCAGGTGAGTAGGTCCCCCGGCGCGCGAAGGTGATCGCCTCGCGGTCGATGTCGGTCGCGAAGATCCGGACCTCCGGCCACGCCAGCTCCTCTCCGAGGGCCTCGGCAACGATGATCGCCAGCGAGTAGGCCTCTTCGCCGGTCGAGCAACCAGCCGACCAGATCCGCAGCTCACGCTGATCTCGCCGGGCCTCTGCGATCAGTTCGGGGAGGACGTCGGCGCGCAGGTAGTCGAAGAGCTTCGGATCCCGGAAGAACTCCGTGACTTTGATCAGGAGGCTGTTGACAAGGCGGGCGAACTCCCCGGGATCGGACTCCAGGTAAGCCGCGTACGCAGCGAGCGTCGGGCGGGACGTGGCGTTCATCCGGCCGCGCAACCGCCGGAGGATCGTGGGAGGCTTGTAGCTGCTGAAGTCGATCCCGCTTCGCTCGCGGATCCGTTCGAGGAGGTCGCGAAGCTCGTCGTGGTCGCTCCCCTCTGCGGGAGCGTTGCCGGCCGCCAGGAGATCGCACAGGATTGACCCGATCGAGTCGAGGTCGGCCGTCGCGTCGACCAAGGACGGGGGGATTGAACTCGGCATAGAGGGGAACATCGCCGTCGCGGGATTCTCGATGACGACCGCTCCGCCCGCGTTCTTCACGTGCCAGGCTCCTGCGGATCCGTCGGACCCGCTGCCGGTGAGGATTACGGCGATTAGCCCGGGCCCGAAGACGCCCGCCGCGCTCTCGAGCAAGACGTCGATTGAGGGTGCGACTGCGCCGGCCCTGGCCGCTCGAAGATGGAGCTCGCCGTAGCTGATCTCCACGAGCCGGTTCGAAGGAACGACGAAGATTACGCCGTCCTCCAGGACCTCCCGCTCCTCGACCACACGGACGGGCAGCGTCGCGTGGCGGGCGAGAATCTCGTGCAGATGGCTGGGGCGGCGCGGGTCGAGATGCTGCGCGATCACGATCGGCGCCGGGAAGTCGGCCGGCAGGCTTGCCACGACGCGCGAGAGCGCCTCGATGCCACCCGCCGAGGATCCGATTACGACGAGTTGAGATTCCGCAGGGATCGCTTGTCGCGTCACGATGTCCACATTCTATGGCCGGCGATCCGTTGGAGCAGCCAGCTGGCTGAGCCGGCCCAACCCGCGTTCAGGGTTCAGGGTTTACATCCTCGCAGGTGGGAGGCCCGATGCGTACTTTCTTGGGTCAGGGCGAGTGTCCCGGACGCCAGGACGCGAGGTTCCATGGCCGGGGGCGCGACCCGACATTTCAACGGGGTCTGACATGACGACGGTCGAGGTCTCATTGGAGACACAGGACAGCGGACAGGAGTTGGACGAGGGCGTCCGCGGCAGGATCGATCAGGCGCGCACCGCGGTGTCTGAAACCATGGGGCACGTGCCGGAGATCGCCGGGAAAGCCCGCCATGGCGCGGAGCAGGTCGCCGATCGGCTCCCGGGGGCGTTCGTCCGCGTGCAATCCGGCGCGCAGAGCACCGTGACCCGCCTGCAAACGATGCCCGATTCGGCGCTGCGTCTGCTGGCGGCCGCCTCCGTCGGTTTCGGTGCTGGGCTTCGTCTCGCGGGCGCGCCGCGCCTGGCCGCGCTAGCCGGTTTCGCTCCCGCCCCGATCCTCGGCTTCGCCATCTTCTCCCGCCCGAGCCGAGCTCGTCCAGCGCCGCACGGGGCTCGGGCCTAGCGCCGAGCGCCGCGACGAGACGTCCCGGTCGGGCCTCGACTCAGATCGCCTCGGCTCCTCGCAACCGATTCGGGACCCGGGGGTTTTCATCCTCGCGGGAGGCTTCGCGGCAGGTCCAGTATCGAGTCACGACCACGGATCGAAGGCTCCACCGGCTTGATAGCCGGATGCAGGTCCATCGTCCGTAGCCGGGAAGAAGACCACCGTGACAGTTCAGGAACAGCGGAGCGTCACCACCGACGCCCCGACCACCACCGAGTCCGGTGGCTTGAGCAACCGGACCGTAACCAGCCGCCAGCTCGACTATCGGCCCAGCAACAACGAGACAACCCGCCGCATCGTCGTCCTCGTCTTCGGCTTGATCCAGATCGTCATCGGGCTGCGGATCGTGCTGCTGCTTCTGGACGCCCGAACGGGAAACCTGCTCGTCTCGATCATCAACAACCTGGGCGGGGTCCTGGTCGCGCCGTTCGAAGGGATCCTGCGCATCAGCGCCGTTTCGTCCAATGGCTCCGTGCTCGATGTCGCCGCAGTCGTCGCCTTTGTCGGCTGGACGATCATCGAATTGATCGTGATCTGGAGCCTCGGGATCTTCCGGCACGAACCCGCCACCGCCTAATTCGCCGCTAAGCACGCAGTGCCCGCCGACCGGCTTTCGGCTCGGGCCTGCCCAGAAAGAAGGACTTCGATGGACATTCCCAATATGACACTCCTTAGCTGGGTGGTCGTCGGTGCTATCGCCGGCTTCCTCGCCAGTGTCATCATGAAGGCCCACGAGGGCCTGGTGATGATGGTCGTGCTCGGCATCGTGGGCGCCCTCGTGGGCGGATGGATCGCCAGCGATGTCCTGAAGATCGCCAACGTGACCGGCATCAACGTGACGAGCATCATCGTCGCGGTGGTCGGAGCGATGATCGTCATCTTCGCCGTCGGACTGTTGGGCGGCCGAAGTAGGACTCGTTTCGGCTGGGGCCACTGATCCGAGAGGCGCCCTCGGGACACTCACGTTAGTGAAATACCAGGCAGGATCGGCCGATGTGAGGGCCGATCCTGCCTTTTAGGCTAGCGTCCAAATCGAACGGATGATAGATTTCGCAGCGTGACCGATCTCCTGCACCCGGCCATTCAGCGGGTCGTCGAGGTGGCCTCCCGCAAGGGGGTCGCGCTCGACATTCGGCTCATGCCCGCCACGACGCACACCGCCGAGGAAGCCGCCGCGGCGCTCGATGCCGAGCTCGG
>DASWZK010000156.1:0-24064 GCA_036404515.1 Candidatus Limnocylindrales bacterium | reverse complement strand
GGCCGTGGACCCGAATCCGCCCGACGCCCTGGCGAGCGGCCAGCTCAACGACGCCCACCAGGTGCCGGTCGTTGGCGTGGACGCCACCGGGGCCGACCAGGCTGATCAGATGAAGGGTTTGGTCGTCTTCCTTGGCTCGGGCGCAGAGCTCGAGGAGAACCGGCCGCTTGAAGAAGCTGCCCGACGAGATCGACCTGTCGATCCGAGGCAGGTCCTGCAGGACCTCCTGCCCGGTACCCAGGTTCAGGTGGCCAACTTCCGAGTTGCCCATCTGACCCTGCGGCAGACCCACGAACTCCTCCGATGCCTCGAGGGCGCTGTGCGGCCAGCGGTCCAGGAATCCTCGCCAGTTGGGCATACGAGCCTGCGCGATGGCGTCGGCCCCGGGGTCCTTTCCGATACCGAACCCGTCGATGACCACGAGAACGATCGGGCGGGGGCGGCCGGCGCCGCCATTGGTCGCAGCCGTCATTCCGGCTTGCCTTCGGCTGCGGCGCGGGCCATTGCGGTCACAGCCGCGCGGGCCACCATTCCGGCCATCTCGTCCGGTTTGAGCGACGCGCCGCCGACGAGACCGCCGTCGATGGAGGGTTCGGCCAGAAACTCGGCGATGTTGGCGCTTGTCACGCTGCCGCCGTACAGGACCGGCACACCCTCTGCAGCGTGGCCCCAAGCAAGGTCGGCAGCGAGAGTCGAACGGATTGCCCCGGCCATCGCCGCAGCGTCGGCGCCCGAAGCCGTGCGTCCGGTGCCGATGGCCCAAACCGGCTCGTAGGCGATGACCAGGCCGCCACTCTGCAGAGTCTCCACGTCCTTGCCGGCAAGGGCCCCGCGCAGCTGAGTGGCCACGACCTCCACGGCCCGGCCGGCCTCGCGCTCGGCCAACAACTCGCCTACGCACAGAATCGGGCGAAGGCCTGACGAGATCGCCCGGGCCAGCTTCTTGCCGATCAGCTCGTCCGACTCGAATGCATCTCGACGCCGCTCCGAGTGGCCGAGGATGACCCAGGTAACGAGTCCGGCGAGCGCCGCGGCGGACACCTCGCCGGTGTACGCGCCGGCGAGCTCGTGGTGGACGTTCTGGGCGCCGACGGCGACGTTCTTGCCGGCCAGCGCGTCGCGGACGGCAGCCAGGCAGACAAAGGGCGGGCAGATCACTCGAACCACCGCCGGCTCCTCGGTCCGGGCAGCGATTGTTGCGGCAAGCTCTCCAGCGTCTGCGGGGGTGGTGTTCATCTTCCAGTTGGCGGCAATTATCAGGGGTCTCATGGTCGGAATGATGACAGAGTCACGCGAACCTCCGGAGGGATGTTCGGCCCTTCGAACCGCGACGGTCGGGCCCTCTGCGGGTGTCACTCGGCCCCGAACGGGCGATCGCCGGGCCGACGAGGCTAGTCGGGGCACGTCAGTGGCGGGTCCCGAAACGGCGATCGCAGAGCATGTGGCCGAAACGCGACACCGATAAGTCGGTCCGACGGCCGGTTAGCGGCTCCGCTTGCGTGCCCTGTCGCCGGGCTTCGCGGCCCCATCGTCCGGATGCAGCGCGAGGCGTTCCACTTGTTCCAGGGAGCGCTGGATCGCAGAGCGGTGGAAACCGAGACGCTCCGCCAACTCCGTGAACGTGGCTTCGGGCTCCTCCCGGCGAGCGGCCGCAACCAGCCGGACAACGTACGGCTGCTCGGCCAGGCGGCCGTCGGCTTCGAGCGCGTCGATGGCCTCGAGCTGGCGCGCGGCCGCGGCCACGGCCCGCTGGAGGTTGGCCGATTCGGCGTTGATGACACGATTGAGGTCGCCCCTGACCGACCGCGAAACCTGCCGAGCCTCCAGTTCCAGCAGCGCCGAGCCGCCGCCCACGAGCTTGATGAACGTGGCGACCGTCTCCACGCTCTTCCAGGTGACAACGCCACGACCACGCCGGAGGCGCCAGGCCGCCGGCATCCCGAGACCGTTGAGTTGCTCGCATAGGAGTCGCGCCTCGTCGGCCGGAAGAACGAACTCCAGGTGCGTTCGGCCTGAGGCGAGGCTCAGCGAGCCGTGAGCGAGGAAGCGACCCCGAAGGTAGGCGATGCGGCAATGCTCCGGGGCTCGGGCCCAACCGAACTGCGCCGGCGCAGGGACGGCCCTGCCGTCCACCTTGTCATTCGACTCCCCTGCGCGAACGCGGCTCAGGCGCAGAGTCACCCGCGCGATGGTCCGGCGTCGCGGCTCGAATGCCCCCGCGAGGCCGGCCGATTCCGCGGCCCGACAGCACCGCCGTGGCGGATCTACGGCCGCCAGTTCGGCGCGGAGAGAGTCGACGAGGTCCCGTTCCGCAGTCGTCATGCAACCGACGCCATCGTCATGTCGCCGGCGCGGGCCGCCGCTGCGCCGCACTGCCACCGCGCCGGGAGGCGGCGCCGGTGCGCACGTCCACTACGCCGTCCGGGGTACTCGGGAGCGACGCCGGCCGTAGGACTCCCGCTCGTACACGTGCATGACCGCGGTGGCCAATCGTGCCGGATCGTGGTGGTGGGCATTGTCCGGATCGACCACGTCCTCCAGGACGAGACGCGGCATAGCCGAGTCCGGCAGGGCGGCGACCGGCGGCCAGCGCAGCTTCACCGGCTCGGCCTCGTAGCCGCCGGGCCGCTTCGCGTCGAAGCGGTTGTTGGCGAGGACGACGTCGATCCATCCTCCTCCGGTGTGCCGCTCCAGCGCCGCGACATGGTCGGTCAGGTCATAGCCCTGCGTCTCGCCTTTCTGCGTGGCCACGTTGCAGACGTAGAGCTTGACCGCGGTCGACGATCGGACGGCAGCACGTAGCTCGGGTAGCAGCAGGCTCGGCATGATGCTCGTGTACAGGCTGCCTGGCCCGACCACGATCAAGTCGGCCTCGTCGATGGCTCTCCTGGCGTCTTCGCCAGCCGGCACATTCGCCGGCGTGAGCCAGACGCGGTCGATCCCGGACAGCTTCGCGATCTCCGACTGTCCGGCAACCTCGACCCCGCTGAGCAATCGAGCGTGCAGCGTGACCGCCGAACCGGTCGCCGGCACGACCTGGCCGCGCACCGCCAGGACCCGATTCATCTGGCGAACGCCCTCCTCGAAGTCGTCGCCCTGGACCGACGCCATCGCGGCCAGCAGCAGGTTCCCGACCGTGTGGCCGCCCAGGCTGGCCTCACCGTCACCCGGGAAGCGGTACTGCAGCAGCTCGGCCATCAGCGGCTCCGAGTCAGCCAGGGCGGCGATGCAGTTGCGGATGTCGCCCACCGCCGGGATGCCGAGCTCCTCGCGCAGCCGGCCGGACGACCCGCCATCGTCGGCAACCGTGACCACGGCCGTGATGTTGCTCGTGTGTTCTTTGATCCCGCGCAGCAAGGTGGACAGCCCGGTCCCGCCGCCGATGACGGCGATCTTTGGGCCTCTCGACAGGAACCGCTTCTGGTAGATGACCTCCACCAGCGGCTGGTCTCCCTCGGCCGAGAGGAAGGGCCCCATCAGGACTCGAACGGCACGCCACGACCCGTAGACGAACAGCCCAACGCCGACGGCGCCGACGAGCGCGCCGCGCATCCAGTACGGCATGAACTGGAGCGTGAGCACGTACAGGAAGCTCTGGCCCGGGCCGGAGAAATCGTACTCTCGGTAAACCTGGCGCAGCAGAAGAGCGCCTGCCAGGGCGAGCAACAGCTCGCCGGCGAAGACGATGACGAGCCAGCGCTTCAAGCCGATCCCTGGTTCGAGCCAGCGCCGCAGAACCGACCGGCTGACACGAATCCTCGGCAGCTTCATTCGCGTTCGAGCTCCCGATGGAAGACGGCCACTGTGCCGAAGCCGCGCTTTTCCAACCACCTGCGCAACTCCTCAGTTATGACGATGGAGCGGTGGTATCCGCCGGTGCAGCCGATGGCGATCGTCAGGCGTGTCTTGCCCTCGCTCCGGAAGCCGGGCACCGTCAGCTCAAGAAACTTGCTCAGGAACTCAAAGAACTGCCGGGCGATGGGCTGGCCCATGACGTAGTCGCGCACGGCCGGCGTCAGCCCCGACAGGTGTCGGAGAGTATCGATGTAGTAGGGGTTCTCCATGAATCTGACATCGAAGACGAGGTCCGCCTCGAGTGGAACGCCGTACTTGAAGCCGAAGCTGATCAGCTGGAAGACGAGCCCTTCGTCCGCTGGGGCGTCCTCCAGGTTGGCGAAGATGCGCTCCTTGAGCTGGCGCAACGACAGGTCCGAGGTGTCGAAAACGACATCTGCGTCGGTCCGCACGGGATCCAGCAGTCGGCGCTCTTCGGCGATCGAACCGGCAATGCCGCGACGCCCGCCGAGCGGGTGGCGGTGGCGCGTCTCCGAGAAGCGCCGGATCAGGACGTCGTCGCGGGCCTCGAGAAAGATGACGCGTGGCTTGATGCCGCGGCCCTCCAATGCGCCACGCATGGCGGCCAGCGCGAGCGCAGCGTTGCCGGCCCGGACGTCCAGCACGATAGCAACCTTCTCGAAGCGCTGGCGATCGATGGAGACCAGTTCGGCCAGGTCCGGTAGAAGCTCGCCCGGGACGTTATCCATGCAGGTGTAACCGAGGTCCTCGAACAGCTTCGTGGCTGCGGTCTTGCCGGCACCGGATAGCCCGCTCAGGATTACGACGCGCTGCCGGTTCTCCGGCCGGGGCGCCCGGCGAGTTCTCGCCCGGCGGGCCGTGGCCTGGCTTCCGTCCTCGGTCACGCGGGCCGCGTTTCCGTGCCCGCGGCTTCCAGGTCGGGTCGCGGGCACGCGTCGCGTCCCTGGCACGAGCCCGACCTCGTCGGTCGCTCCGTCGACGCCCGTTGCCGCGGCGTCCAACCTGCCGTCCATGAGCCCAGTGTATCGCGCGCTGATACCAGGACGACCGTCCGTCCGCCTCAGGTCCACGCGGAGGGCATCCCTCGCCGGCGCCTGACGACCAGGCTCCGCGCGAGGCGGTCGTGGACCCCTTGCCTGCCGTCGTCGCGCATCTGGCTGGCAAGCAGACCGACCAACCAGAGGGCGGCCACGACTGTCAGCACGTTGGCGAGATCGGACGCCACGCCGACGAACGCCCAGCCGAAAAGGGCGAGCCACCGGACCGCGGCCCGGAACCAGGACAACAGCTCGGGTCCGCTCACGTCGACCACCCGCAGGCCCAAGAGCCGTTGCCCCACTGTCGCGCCGCGTATTCTCCACATTGGGATCGCATATATCGCCGAGAAGAGGGCGAGGAGCGAATAGGACCACACCGGGTCGAGGTAGTAGGTCGACGCGGTCCAGGTCGAACCGTCGTCATTGATCATCGTTCTCGTCGTCGCGTGCCATCCTCCGAGAACCACCGCAACGACGCTCACGAGGACAAACAGAAGAACCAGGTCGACCAACCACGCCGCGGACCGGCGCCCGGTTGAAGCCACTTCCCAGGCTTCGCGGCCGATTGGAGCGGCGGCATGAACCTGGGTCATTGGTCGTCTCCTCTCAGCCGGCGATGCGCAGGCGTGCGGACCACTCACGGGCCGCGAGCGCCAGAAGTTCGGCGATATCTGTGGGGGCGGCCCCGGCCGCTCCGCGGCCGCCAGTCGCAGGACTCGCTGCCCTGCCCGCCGCGCCCGAGATGCCACGAGATACATTGACCAGGAGACCGCCGCCGAACCCTCCACCGGCCGGCGCCGCCACCGCCGGGCCGAACCGCAAGACTGGCTCGACTTCCCCACCCTGCGCGCCCACGCCGGGCACCAGCAGCGCCAGCCCCGGAGCGATACCGCGAATACGTTCCAGCTCCGCGGGCGCGGTAGCGCCGACGACCAGGCCCACCGTTCCGCCCGGACCCCAGCTTTGCGCTCGCCGGGCGACCCGTGCGTATACCGGCTCCGCCGGGGCGCCGATGGTCGGGTCCGCAGCCACTTCGAGACCTTGGAACTCACCCGCTCCGGGGTTCGACGTGCGGCAAAGGAGATACGCGAAACGGTCGCTTCGCTCGAGCAGCGGCTCGATGGCTTCCGAACCAAGGTATGGATTGGCCGTGACTGCATCGGCACCCAGGATCTCGTACAGCGCCACGGCCTGTCTTACTGCGGTCGTTCCGATGTCGCCGCGCTTGGCGTCGGCCACGAATAGCACGTCCGCCGGTACGCGCCCGCGCAGGCGTTCGAGGGCCGCGATGCCCGCCGACCCGAACGCCTCGAAGAACGCCAGGTTCGGCTTCACCGCAGCGGCATACGGCATCGCCGCGTCGAGCAGCACTTCGCAGAAGCGTTCCATCCCTGCCAGGGTCGCGGGAAAGCCGTCCGGAAGCGCCTCCGGCTGTGGGTCGAGTCCGACACAGAGAACGGAGCCGACGTGTCGGCTGCGGGCTGCCAGGCGCGCGAGATACGTGCTCATGCACCCGAAGCGTAGCCCACGGACGCTCGTCCTATCGGGATGATCGTGACGGGGCCAGCAACGCATAGCTGAGGCTGCACAGACGCCGACGCGCCGGCTGCGGAGGCACGCGGCGGTCGCCACTGGTGTCACCCGTGCCAGAGCAACCTGCCGTGGAAGGCCTTGAGCAGGCTACACTCCTGGACCGAGCTGTGAGCCTTCGGGCGCGACGTCGATGATCTCGAGCTGGATCGAATCGAAGCCTCCGAAACTCCGGCTCGCCGCCCGAGCTACGACGTCGATCCGATCGCCCTCATGAAGCATCGCCACCAGATCCGGCCGGCGGAATGCGACCGCGTCAAGCACATCGCGGCTCCGACGGAGGACGAGCTGGGTATGGCCGCCATTCGCTGAACGAACCCTGAGAACCCGCAATCCGGTGACCGCGACGGTCGGCAGTGGGTTGCCCTGGCCGGTTGGGGCGAGCAGACCGATCTCACGGACCAGGGCGTAGTCGATCGAATCGGCCGGCAGAACCAGGTCCACGATCAGCTCCGGCGGGCCCGCCGGCTGAACCTCGGCAGCAGCGATTCCCAGGAAGCGCTCGGCAAAGCCGGGCCACTGGTCTGCAGCTATGTCGAAGCCCGCGGCGGCGCGATGGCCGCCGTGGCGGATCAGGAGATCGCCGCAGGCTATCAGCGCTTCCGCGAGGTTCAAGCCACCGCCGCTCCGGCACGAAGCGCGGAGAGTGCCCGCCTCCCCGTCGAGGGTGGTCGCGACCACGGCGGGCCGCCCAAAGTCTTCGGCGAGGCGGCCCGCGACCAGGCCGACGATACCGACCGGCCACTCCCCACGGAGGAGCAGCGCGGCCGGAAGGTCCGCAGGGGCTGCGGCGGTGAGGGCCGTGGCGCCAGGAGTGGCCTCGTCCGCGGCGGCTCCGGCGGTATCGCGCGCTGGCCCGAGGCCCAGCATGCGTCTGGCGTCGGCAAGCGCCAGGCGAGTCATCTCCCGGCGGTCAAGGTTGGCCTTCTCGATCTCGGAGGCCAGTTCGTCCGCCTCGCCCCGGTCGCCCGTGAGAAGAAGACGGGCCGCGCGGGCCGCTTCCCCCACCCTGCCAGCAGCATTGAGCCGTGGCGCGATCGCGAAACCGATGTCGTCGAGGTCCAGGCGATCGCGGGAGATGCCGGCCCGTACGAGCAGGGCCACCAGGCCGGGACGGGCCCCGGCGCGGAGCTGCTCGAGCCCGAGGCGAGCGATAGAGCGGTTCTCACCGAGGATCGGCGCCACGTCTGCCACGGTCCCAATGAGAGCCAGGTCCGCCAGGGCCCGGACGGCTTCCGGCAGTCGGCTGGGCCCGCTCGCCGCGTCGGTGGCAGCGTTCTTCGCAGCAGTAGCCGCGCCACTCCCGGTGCCGAATGAGCCCCCGCCCGCGGCGCCGAGTTCACCGATCAGCAGGTGCGCAACCTTCCAGGCCACGCCGGCACCAGTCAGCGCCCGCTCCGGATAGACACTGTCTTCGCGCACCGGGTTTACCACGGCTACGGCCGCTTCCGGCCAGGTGGCCGCGTGGTGATGGTCCGTCACGAGCACGTCGATCCCGCGGCCCCGCGCCAGCTCGATCTCAGCGGCGCTGCTCGTGCCACAGTCCGCGGTCACGATCAGCGTTCGGGCTTCAACAGCCGCCCGCTCGATCGCCCGAAGCGACAGCCCATGGCCATCCGCAAGTCTCTCAGGGACATACGGTGCAACGTCCAACCCAAGTGAGCGCAACGCCAGCACGAGAATCGACAGGCCGGTCAGGCCGTCCGCGTCAAAGTCGCCGTACACGAGGACCCGCTCGCCTCGTGCCCGGGCCTCTGCCACCCGGCGGAGAGCGACATCGGCATCGGGAAGCAGCTTGGGGTCGAGCAGACCCTCTTCGGCCGGGGCGAGGAACCGAGCCAGATCGTCGGCAGTCGCCACGCCGCGGGTCGCCATGAGCGTCAACAGCCGCGGCGAAATGCCCCGTTCGGCAGCCAGGGCGCGGCACGCAGGATCGACCGGGGCGGAAGGGGCGAGCCGCCAGCGAAAACTCGAAAGGATCATGGCGTCCAGGATGACATCAGGCGCTCAACCTCGGCGTATCTGCGACTCATCGAGCCAGTGAGCGCACCGCGCGTCGGCGCTTCAGATCGGAGTCACTCTCCCGGGCCACTCCCCGGCGCCGGCGGCCTATCAGGCCCGCTTGGCCCCGCGCAGCGCGGTCAGCCGATCGGCTCGCCGGCGATCTTCCCACAGCTGCCAGACCACGAGCAGCGGGCTGGCGTTGAAGATCGACGAATACGTTCCCGAGATGATGCCAATGAGCAGCGCGAGAACGAAGTAGTGGATCGATGCCCCACCGAACAAGAGCAGCGCTGTCAGCGTGACCACGACCGTCAGGCTGGTGTTGATCGACCGGCCGAAGGTCTGGAGGATCGAGTGGTTGACGATTTGATCGAACGGCTCACCGGCATGACGCGCTTTGTTCTCGCGAATCCGGTCGTACACGACGATCGTGTCGTGGACGCTGAATCCGATGATAGTCAGCATCGCCGTCACGAAGAGGGAGTCGATCTGGACACCGAAGAGCGTGCCGAGGATCGCGAAGATCCCGACGACGACGATGACGTCATGGGCCAGCGCGACCAGGGCCGTGGCCCCGAACTTGATGTTTCCGAACCGGATCCAGACCCAGATCAGGATGCCGAGCGATCCGAGCAGGATCAGCTGCACCGCCTGCTGAATGAGCTGGGCGCTGATGACCGGACCGACCGTCGCGGTCTCACGCGTGCATGAGATGGGGCCGAGCTTCGGATCGGCTTGCATAGCCGCAGCGATGGTGGCCAGTTTGCCCGTCGTCGGAATGACTCGCGGGCATCCCTTGCCGTTCTGATCGACGCTGTTGACGATCGGCGTCGGGCTTGCGCTGGGAGCCGGCGAGGTGGACGCAGACGCGCTGGGCGAGGCGGATGGTGGAGCGCTGGGCGAGGCGGATGGGCTCGGCGACGGGCTGCCACTGGCCGCCGGGCTGCCGCTGGCCGCCGGGCTGCGACTGGCACTTGCTGCTGCCGAGGCGCTTGCGCTCGCTACGGCCGAGGATGATGCGCTCGCCGCGGCCGATGCGCCTGCCGAGGCGCTTGCGCTCGCTACGGCCGAGGATGATGCGCTCGCCGCGGCGGATGCGACTGCCGAGGCCGATGCAACCGCCGAGGCATTCGGCGTCGGGATCGGCGTCTGCTGCGGGAAGAGATCGACGCGCTTCGTCCGGATCGTGAAGTAGTTGGACGTGTCCTCGCTGACCTCCGCGTCGGTGACACCCTGGCTGACCATCACCGCCTTGACTTCGGCGGCAGAGGCGTTGACGTTCTTGAACTGGACCTCCCACACCGTGCCGCCGGTGTAGTCGACGGAGAACTGGAGGCCCACCTTCCCGTTTGTGATGGGAGTCAGGAGAATGAAGATGAACCCGGGGACGACGATCAGGCCCGAGAAGAGGAAGAACCAGTTGCGCTTGCCGATGACGTCAAACACGTCCGCGGGCCTCCCGCCGGCCAAGCCGACCGCCTACGGCCCTCGCCTGGAATTCCTCGTCGCTCACGCCGAAGAGCCAGGCCTTCTGAGCAAACTGCTGCCGGACCACGAGGCGCAAGAGCGTCCGCGACATGGTGACGGCGGTGAACATCGAGGTCGCGACGCCGATGATCAGGACCAGGGCAAAGCCCTTGATCGTGGACGATCCGCCGAAGTACAGGATCGAGGCGGTGATCAGAGACGACACGTTGGAGTCGAGGATCGAGTTCCAGGCTCGGTTGAAGCCGGCCTCGACCGCGGTCACCAGCGTCTTGCCGGTTCGCAGCTCTTCCTTGGTTCGCTCGAAGATGAGGATGTTGGCGTCGACCGCCATGCCTACCGAGAGCACAAAACCCGCGATGCCGGCGAGGCTCAACGTCACCGGGATGATGCGGAACAGCGCGTACACTGCCAGCCCGTAATAGGTTAGGGCGACGCTGGCAACGAGGCCGGGCAGCCGGTAGTAGACCAGCATGAAGAGAAGAACCAGGCAGATGCCGATGGCGCCGGCGAAGAGAGTCTGATCCAGGAAGCTCTGGCCGAGAGACGCCGGGATGGTCTCACGCTGGACCTCGGTTACTGGGTAGGGCAACGCGCCGTACTCAAGGACGGTGGCCAGCTGCTTGGCGCTGGCGGCAGTGAAGCTGCCGCTGATGACGCCACTGCCGTTGGTGATGGCGGAGGCGATGTAGGGCGTCGACACGACTTTCGAATCGAGGACGATGGCGAAGTAGTCGTTCACGTGCGCGGCGGACCAGGTCCCGAAATCGGTGGCCGCCTGGCCCTTGAATGCGAACGCGACCTGCCAGCCATTCGTGCTGTCGTATTGGGCGGCGATGGCGCCCGGGTCGAGCTGGCTCCCGGTGAACTGGGCCGGCAGCGTAGGATCTATCGCCGCGTTCGCCGCCGGGAGCGCCGTCGAACCGGCAGTCCCGCTCGAACCGCCGGTTCCGTACTGGGCGGGCGGGAGCAGGACGAACTCGAGGTTGCCCGTCTGCCCGACGAGATCGGCGACGGCCTGGGCGTCCGCTGCCCCCGGCACTTCGACCACGACCTCGTTGTTCTGCTCCGTCTGGACGACCGCCTCGGTCAGGCCGCTCGAGTTGACGCGGTCCTCCATGATCGTGCGGATCTCTTCCATCGCTGTGGAGTCGGGCTGCTGACCGTTCGCGGGCAGGGCCTGGTAGGTGATCGCGGAACCGCCCTTGAGGTCGAGTCCCAGCAGCGTCTGGAGCGGCTGGGCGAATCCGCCGTTGATGTTGTCCAGGACGACGAACTTCGCGTTGGGCACGAAATCCACGTAGAAGGCCAGCAGACCAATGGCCAGGATCAGGAGGGGCAGCAATCTTCGCACGAGGCGGGATGATAGCAGGGTTCGGGTGGGCGGCGCGTCGCCTGTCGCTGCTCAGTGATTCTGTCAGTTCATCTGCTCAGTGATTCTGTCAGTGCCCGCCGGCTTGGAGCTTTGGAGCCACAGCAGAAACGGGCTGTCGAGTGAACATCGCAATCATCGGAGCAGGGAACGCCGGCAAGGCCCTGGGCTCGTCCTTCGGCAAGGCGGGCCACCACGTCGTCTACGCCGCCCGGAGCGATGACAGCAGCGAGGGCGCAGCCGAGCGACTGGGGGTTCGGCGGCTCCGAGCCCGGCCCAGGCGGCCGGCGCGGCCGGCACCATGGTCCTGCCGTGCTCTACGTGGCGGCAGCTGGCGAAGTCGCTGAGGCTCTCGCGCCACAGGTGAGGGGCAAGATCGTCATCGATGCGACGAACCCACTGAAGCCGGACGGCTCGGGCCTCGCGTCCGAACGCGGGCTATCGGGAGCCGAGACCATCGCCTCGTGGCTGCCCGGCGCCCCCTTCAAACCGTGATCTGGCTGCGGGCAGATCCAGCAGCTTGCGGTGTGGAGACCGAAGAGCGTGCCGACGGCAGCGCGACGGTCTGCTCCAGGCGTGGGCAGCCGCTCGTCCAACTGACGGTACGCGTCTGGACGGTCCCGCAGGGAAGAAGGGCCGACGGTCAGCCCAGTGCGCGCCGGATGGCGGGCACGTCAGCGCCGCCCAGCACAAGCCGACAATCGCCGGTGATGTAGAGCAGGTCGATGTTCACGCCCGCCTCTGCCACGCTACGCAGCACGGCCGCCGCCGACCCCGGCTGGTTCTGGACTGGGGTGACGACGACCAGGCGCTCCGCCTGGATCTCGAGGCTCGCGTCGAGGAGCGCCCGGCGCGCCCGCTCGGGCTCCTCGACCAGCACGTGGTACACGCCCTGGCCTTCGCACACGTAGCCGCACGCGCCCTCGATGTTGATGCCGGCCCGTGCCAGAGCATCGCTCGCGCCCAACAGAGTGCCGGGCCGGTTGACCAGGGCAACGGTCAGATCGGTCGTCATACCTCGCCTCCCAGCCAATACGAAGCTGGACCGATGGTATCACCGGGGTGCCGCAATCTCGGGAGCGCCGCGGCTTCCCTTGCGGCCGAGCGGGACCCAAGCCGGCAGGGGCGAACGAGAAGCGGGCACCAGGTAGTCATCGTGTGCCCCAGAGACGACGCGCCTGGAATGGCGGGTCAGCGCAGCTACGGCTCCGGCTCGGCGGCCTCGCCGAAGGCAGGGCATCAGGCGCACCGAAGTCCGGCGGCGTTGGGGGTGCCTGGTGTGAAGCGGAGCCAGCTGCCTCCGGGAGCTTCGGAGCACTCGCGGCTCAGGGGCGCAAGTGCTGGACGATGGACCGGTCCAAAGCGACGCAACTGCTGGCGAAGGACGCGGACGGTAGCAGACGGCACTTCACGTCAGGCCTGCCCGTCAGCCCGATCGTGACCAGGCGAATGAGGGGCTTTCTCGTCTCCTCAAAAGGGCCTCGAGCCCGGCGCGGTCGGGCTATGGAGTCCGATGCGCCCGCAGGAACGCCAGCGTGCGTTCGTTGAAGGCCGGCACGTTCTCGTAGATCGCTGCGTGGGCGCAGTCCTCGAAGACGTGGACCTCGCTGCCCCGGATCGACCGGAAGGCCGGCTCGAACCGCGTCGAGCAGACGAGATCCCAGCGGCCGAACGTGACGAGGGTCGGCGCGTCGATCTTCGACAGCTGTGCTTCGGCGTCGTGGGAGAGGACGGCCGCCGACTGGCGCAGGAACGCGTCGAGGGGCTGCTTCGGACGGCTGCGCACGAAGGCCGCCAGCGAGTCGACGTAGTCGGGCTTCGCGGCGTACAGGCCGGGGGTCAGGCACCACGGCAGGATGCCGGTGATGACCATCTCGGTGACATCACCCAGACCCTTGGCGAGGCCGCGCCAGCTCTCCACCACGGTCTTGAGGAACGGGTCGGTCTTCGGCCAGGCGCTGTGGAGCGACAGCGAGGCGACGCGCTCGGGGTACTTGGCGGCCAGCCAGATCCCGGCTGCGGCCCCCAGCGACAGCCCCATCACGTGCGCATGCTCGACGCCCAGGACCTGCATGAAGGCGGCCACATCGTCGGCGATGAGCTCCGTCGAGTACGGAGCATCCGGCTTGTCCGACTCTCCCGCTCCTCGGGGGTCGATCGAAATGCAGCGGAACTCCTTCGCGTAGTCGGCGACCTGAAACGCGTAGCAGGCGTTGTCGGCTGCGAGGTAGGGGATCAGGATGAGCGGCTCCCCCTCTCCCTGGACCTCGTAGTTGATCGCAATCCCATTTGCGGTAACCTTCGGCACTTCGCACCTCCGTCGGTCAGAGCTTAGACCCGCTGGACCCATTCCAGAAGCGCCTTGCGACAACGGACGGGCGTGGTTCCTGGGGGCGTGCGCCAGGTTTGCCTGCCCCGGATCCTCGGTTCTCGCGCGGGGCACACGACCTGAGTGGATCCGCCGCGTACTTCAGTCGCACGCACACGACCCGTCCGCGATGGAGTCCCCCATCCCCCCTCGGCACGATCTACTCCGATTTGGCGGGTCTCTCCGCGCCGGCGGTGAGACCGAGCTCGCAGCCTCGATCGCCAACTCTCACCAGCTCGATCCGACTCGACTGCCGCGGCGTGCGGTGAACGAGGTGACGGCCTCAGGCGAGCGGGCCGTTCCACCTCCGAGCGGGGCGTCGTAGGGCTCCGAGTCGAGCTGCCGCGAGTCATTGGAAGGCCCGGCCTCAGGGACGTTCCGGCGGCGTCCGCGCAAGGACATCCAGACCAACGCCACGGCCAGGAGGATGGCGAGGCCAATGGCCACGACTGGCGCGCTCGGCAGCGGCGTGGCAGCGCGGAACGGGTCCGCGCGCCGCGCAGCTGCGCAGTACCCTGAGCTATCGGCAAGCGCACTCACGGGAGATCAGCATCGGCTTCCTGAAGCGCCTCTTCGGGGGCGCTCGACCAAACACTGCCGCGGAGATTCGGTCGGGAGCCACCGACAGGGCGACGTCCGACTCGGAGAGCGTGGTGCCGGGCGAGCCGCTTGCGACTCCGACCGCGCTCCCGCGCGGCGCGACCGCGGCGTGCCCGTACTGTGCGACGCTGCTGGATCCCGCACCCGAGCGTGGGCGCCTGTGCCCGCGCTGCCGGCGGCGGATCGTCGTCCGCCGGGTCGACGGCAGGCGCGTGCTCCTCACCACGGAGGCGCTCGACGTCTTCGAGGCCGAGCGCGACCGCGAGACCAATGAGCGCACCTGGACCGACGAGCGGCGTCGCTGGCTTGCACTGGCGAAAGGCGTGTCGGCGCCGGTCAACCGGGTCGCCCGGCTCGTCGCGTTGCGGCCCTCGGAGGCAGTCGTGGTGGCATCGAAGGACCTGTACCTGGCCGCCGCCGAGCGCGCCGTACGGATATCACGGCGGGACAAGCACTGGGACGCCGTGGCGCGGATCAGGCGCGAGCAGGCGGCCGCCCTGTATCGGGCCTCCGGCTCCGCCATCCCGCCTCCCGACGAGGTCGTGATGCTGCACCGTGCCTGGTCGGTGGCGGCGCTGCGCTCGCTCGTCGGGTTCGGGGCACAGGTCGAGCTGGTCGCCGCCGGCTGCTGCGCGATCTGTGAGCGCGACAACGGGCGAGCCTTCCGCATCACCGCCGAGCTGCGGGCGCAGCGACTTCCGCATGCGGGCTGCCCGAAGGGCCTGTGCCCGTGCGACTGGTGGCCACTGCCTTATGCGAAGGCGCCTGGGCGACGGGTTCGACGCCGCGCCTCGCCCCGGGCCGGCCCGGTCCCCGCGCCCGCGGCCGAGCCGTCGGCCGACCCCGTTTCAGCCGTCGAGTCCGACCATCCACGCGTTCAGACCGTTCGACTGGACGGTCTCGATACGGCATTAGCTCGCTGAAATCCGGGCCGGTCAGGAAGTGCCCGGGGATGAGACAAGAGGGAGTCAAAGACCCGCTGCCTGGACCAGCATGATCTCCAGCGGCAGGCCCGAGCCAGGGCGTTTGGCGGCGCGGAAAGCGCGATCAGCACCACGTGTTCGCATCGGACCGGCAGTGTGCAGCCTATCGCGTGTGGGTCCTTCGATAATTGCGGACTTGTACCCCGTTTGCTGCCGCTCAAGCCATTGATCGAGCCGCTGCCAACGCCCGAGGCCGAGACTACAGGCGGATTCTCGTCGGGCTGTTCGTACGGCGCGGCAAGACGCCCGACCAGGTCGGTGCACCCTAACATCGCCGAGGGATCAGATTTGGAGGACGGTCCGGGCGAAGCTCAGGGGACCGGCTCGCCGTCGAACGCCTGACGCAGCGCGGCGATGTCGATCTTGGTCATGCGCAGCATCGCCTCCATCGCTCGGCCGGACCGCTCCCGGTCTGGATCGCTCAGCAGCTCGCCGAGCTGGCGCGGGACGATCTGCCACGAAAGGCCGTAGCGATCCTTCAGCCAGCCGCACTGCCCCGGTGATCCGCCACCTTCAGTCAGGGCGGTCCAGAGGCGGTCGACCTCGGCCTGGTCCTCGCAATCGAGGACGAACGAGATTGCCTCGGTGAACGGGAACTGGGGACCGCCATTCACGCCCGTAAACGACCGACCGGCAAGAGTGAAGTCCACGAGGAGCACCGCTCCCGCCGGCGTGCTCGGATTGTCCGCCGGGGAGCGCCGTACGTTGTCGACCCGACTGCCGGGCAGCAACGACACGTAGAAGGTCGCTGCCTCTTCCGCGTTGCCGTCGAACCACAGACACGGTGTGATCTTCGACATCTCTGTTCCTCGACATCTCTGTTCCTCGCACGAGGTGATGGCGGCTTCTCCCCGGCCCCGCATATTTCTGCCCGAAGTTGATCTTCAGCATACGCATGCGAAGCGCGCGTCCGGCTCTGTCTCACAGGCCAAGCCCCATCCTCTCCACGGTTATGACCGCACCCCGCGGTACGCAGCTCTCGACTTGCCGGCCCTCACATCCGACTCCCCCGAGGCGGTCCTCATCCTCGTAGCCGGCACCCTTCGACGGTCCCGTGACGACGCCGCGATCGTGCTGCAATCGGCGGCTGGCTGAGTGATGCTCCCGGCGGTCGGTCGAGTCCTGATCGCGGATGCTCTGGCCCTCCTTCGCCGATCTCGGCAAGACGTCCGAGCGGCGGCAAGTTCTACGGCGGGTTCTGTCCGCACGTGACGGTGGCACGGTTGGCGCCGACCGGCATCCACGTCTTTCGGCCTACACTGCGAAGCTCCGCCGAGACGCCGCGTCCGTTCCGGCTCTCGTCAGGTGCGCAGCTCCTACCGCTCGAGCCCCGCCTTGATCTTCGCGGCCAGTGTTGGACCAATACCGGAGACGGCCGCAACCTGTTCCACCGGCGCCTCGCGCACCTGTCTCGCCGAGCCGAAGACTCGCAGCAGGGCAGCCCTGCGCTTGGGTCCGACACCGGGGATCTCATCGAATGCGGACCGGGTTGCAGCCCTGGCCCGCATCGATCGGTGGTAGGTGATGGCGAAGCGGTGCGCTTCGTCGCGGAGCCGCTGCATCAGATAGAGCGCCGGCGAAGTCGTCGGCAGCAGGACCGGCTCATCGCGCTCGGGCAGGAAGATTTCCTCGCGCTCTTTGGCCAGCCCCACGACCGCCAGATCGTGATAGCCAAGCTCGTCGAGAGTCTTCTTGGCCGCCGACAACTGCCCCTTGCCACCGTCGATCACGACGAGGTCGGGCAGCTGCCAGCGCAGCTCTTCCTCATTGCCCTCTTCCCCGGTCCTCACGCGGCGAAAGCGGCGCCGCAGCACCTCCTGATGGCTTGCGAAGTCGTTGGCGCCCTGCACTTCCTTGATGCGGAAGCGCCGGTACTCGCCCGTCCGCGGCCTGCCCTCTTCGAAGACGACCATGCTACCGACCGACTGGGCCCCCTGGAAGTTGCTGATGTCGTAGCACTCGATGCGGTGGGGGGCTCCCGGGAGACCGAGCGCTTCGGCCAGTTCCTCGAGCGCAACCAGCGTCTTGCCCTGGTCCGCCAGCCAGCGCGCGTGCTCCCGCGCGAGCGTCTCCGTCGCATTGCGGGTGGCCAGCTCCAGCAACTCGCGCTTCTGGCCGCGCTGCGGAACCCGAAGGTGGACGGCCCCGCCCCGACGGGCGGCCAGGAAGGTCTCGAGCTCCAGGGCATCCTCTGGGAGCGCGGGCATGAGCACAGCCGGCGGAACTGAGGTGGCCCGCTCGTAGTACTGGAGCACAAAGCCCGCCAGCACGGCCGCGTCGTCCGTCTCGCGAGGGGCATCGAGCAGAAAGACGTCCCGCCCGACCATCTTGCCGCTGCGGACCGCGAAGAGCTGAACCGCGGCCTGAGTGTCCTGGCGGGCCAACCCGAGCACGTCCTCCTCAGTTGTAGCGTGGGCCGCCATCTTCTGCGACTCCATCGTCCGCTCGACGGCGCGCACCTTGTCGCGCAGCGCCGCTGCCCTTTCGTACTCGGTGGCTTCCGAAGCTTCCGCCATCCGGCGCGTCAACTCGCGGGCAACGGTTTCCTGCCGGCCCTCGAGGAACTTCTCGATCTGCTCGATGTCGGCCCGGTATTCGTCCTTGCCGATGTAGCCGACGCAAGGCGCCTGACAGCGCTTGATGTGGTACAGCAGGCAGGGCCGCTCGATCGCCTTGTGGCCGTCCCGGATGTCGAGCGTGCACGTCCGAAAAGGGAAGAGCCGCCGGATCAAGTTCATCGCTTCGTCGACGCTGCTCGCAGATGCGTACGGCCCGAAGTAGCGGCTACCGTCGGCCGGCAGCTTGCGCGTCCGCTCGACACGCGGGAAGTCCTCGGCCAGTGTGATCTTGATGAACGGGTAGCTCTTGTCGTCCTTGAGCCGGACGTTGTAGCGCGGCCGGTAGCGCTTGACGAGATTGATTTCCAGCAGAAGCGCCTCGCTGACCGAGTCGGTCATCGTGTATTCGAGGTCGGCGATCCGCTCGATCACGCTCCTGATGAGCTGGCTCTCACCGCCGCCGGTCTGCTTCTGCCAGTAATTCCGGACGCGGCTGCGCAGATTCTGAGCCTTGCCGACGTAGATAACCGTGCCGCGCGCGTCCTTCATGAGGTACACGCCCGGCCGATCGGGAAGCCGCTTCAGGGTCGCGTCAAGCTCGGGAGTCACAGGCCGATTCTATGCGGCCTGCGGGCCGTGTCTGTCACGATGGCTCTGAGATCACGACCGAGATCAGACGCGCGACCTACGGGTAGTTGGGCGCTGAGCGGGCGATCTCGATATCGTGCGGGTGGCTTTCGATCTGGCCCGAGTGGGTCAGCTGGACGAAGCGAGCGTTCGCGCGCAGCTCGACGATCGAAGCGGCCCCGCAATATGTCATGCCTGCTCGCGTGCCACCGATCAGCTGGTAGAGGATGCCGGACAGCGGCCCGGCCACGGCGACAATCGCCTCGACCCCTTCGGGCACCAGCTTGCGCCGGTCGACCTGCGGATAACGGTCGCTGCCCGCCGACATTGCCGCCAGCGAGCCCATGCCACGGAACTGCTTCACGACCCGGTCACCGACGCGCTCGGCCTCGCCCGGGCTCTCCTCCGCCACAGCCAGTAGGCGGCCCAGCATGACCGAATCGGCTCCGGCGGCCAGCGCCTTGACGATGTCGCCGGAATAGCGGATCCCGCCGTCGGCGATCACCGGCACGTCGTCCAGCCGCGCGACCGAGGCGGCGAGCATGATCGCGGTGAGCTGCGGGACACCGACACCAGCCACGATTCGCGTCGTGCAGATGGCGCCCGGGCCGATGCCCACCTTCACGCCGTCTGCGCCCGCCTCGATGAGAGCAGCGGTTCCCTCGGCCGTGGCCACGTTGCCGGCCACAAGGTCGATCGCGGTCCCATAGCTGGCGCGGTATCGCCGCAACGCATCGATGACGTTGCGGGTGTGGCCGTGAGCCGTGTCGACGACCAGCGCGTCGACCCCGGCCCGCACGAGCTGCTCCGCGCGTATCACGGAGTCCGGCCCCACGCCTACCGCGGCGACTGCACGCAGGCACCCCCGACTATCGACGTTGGCGAGCGCGGCCTCGGCCGGCACCACGGCAGCTTTCACCGCGGCGACCTGCTCGGCCTGGCGCTCCGGGGCCTGGTTACGGTGGATGACGCCGATTCCGCCCTCGAGAGCGATGGCGATCGCCATTCGGTCCTCGGTCACGGTGTCCATGGCGGCGCTGACGACCGGCGTGTTCAGGCCGATGTTCCGCGAGAAGCGGCTGCGCACCTCGGTCTCGCCCGGCAGAATCTCAGAGTACTGGGGGATTAGCAGGACATCGTCGAAGGTGAAGCCCGGCATGGGTTCGACGAGGCCCGCTCCTGCTATCTCGTCTGGCCCGGCCCGTCCAGTCTGCTTCGTTGCCATCGCCGCCATCCTCTCTCGCTTACTGGATCCACCCTACCGGCCGATCCGAGCCTGGAGGCCGGTGCTCGATTGGCGGACATTCTAAGGAGCGATTGACCGGCCCGTCCGGTCGAACTGCTGGCCTCGTGGCCGTCGGCCTCTCGTCCCACCTCGTGTCGTACTCGCGTCGCCGCCCGTTCCGGCCGGACGATCGCCAGCGGCTCGTGGAGCTTCACCCTACGCTTAGACCACAGGAGGTGAGCTAGTGGAGCTTCGGCGGCTCGGCGATTCCGGTCTGAAGGTCTCGGCCGTTGGTTTGGGCACGAACAACTTCGCGGGTCGCCTGGGCGACGACGCCGCGCGGCTGGTCCTCGATGAGGCCTACGAGCAAGGCGTGACCTTCATCGACACGGCCGATGTCTACGGGCGCGGCTCAATGGATGGCACCGGCGGTTCCGAGTCGCAACTCGGCCGCTTGTTGGCCGGTCGGCGGCCTCGATTCATCGTCGCCACTAAGTTCGGCATGCCGATGAGCGAGTCCCGCGCCGAACGCGGCGCGTCCCGCGGTTGGATCGTCCAGGCAGCTGAAGACAGCCTGCGCCGTCTTCAAACCGACTACATCGACCTCTACCAGATCCACGCGCCCGATCCGGAGACCCCGATCGACGAGACGCTGCGGGCGCTCGACGACCTCGTGCGTTCGGGCAAGGTGAGATACGTCGGCCACAGCAACTTCGCGGCCTGGCAGATCGCCGATGCCGACTGGACTGCACGTACCGAGCACCTCGCCCGGCCTATATCGGCCCAGATGCACTACAACCTGCTGACCCGCGGAATCCAGGCGGAGGTGATACCCGCCTGTCAGGCCCACGGGCTCGGTGTCATCCCCTACTTCCCGCTCGAGTCGGGCTTCTTAACCGGCAAGTACAAGCCCGGCGGCGAGGGCCGCGGCCGGTTGTCGGAGAGCCCGCGCGCCGGCAATGTCATGACGCCTGCCGGCTTCGACCGAATCGGGGCCTTCGAGCGCTTCGCGGCAGAGCGAAGCCACTCGTTGCTGGGCCTGGCTTTTGGATGGCTGCTCAGTCAGCCGGTCGTCGGCTCCGTGATCGCGAGCGCCAGCGCTCCGGAACAGGTTCGAGCCAACATTGCCGCCGCGGGCTGGCGCCTCTCAGCGGCGGAGATGGATACTTTCGCTTCACTCTGAGCCAGGGCCCTGCTCGGCAGCCCAGCCACGCCGATCCCCGCCGCCGGACGCGTCGCGTGGCCCGATTCGGCCAGAACGGCCGGCGGCAGAAGCCGTGTGGGATGATTCTCGGGTGAGCGATCCCGTCGTCCGCACCGGCGCTGATTCCGAACCTCGCGTGTCGGTCCGGCGGTTCGGGTTCGCGGGGGGATTGATCGGCCGGAGTCATCACGTTACCTACGTCAGCGCGGCGCTGCTCGTCGGGCTCGGGATGCTCGTCGCCGGTCTCGAGGTCGTGCGCGTTTCGCCTCAGTGGGGCTTCACCTACGACGGAGCGCTGAACGGCGTCCTGTCGCAGCTGTCGATTACCGGACCCGCGGCGATTCTTGTGGGCGTCGCCACGACCGCGAACGTCCTCGCCGGCGCCGTCGCCCTCCGCTTGCTCGGGGCACCGGCCTTCCACGGCATCTCCGACGTGGCCCTGGCCGGCTTCGCCGCGGCCGTAGTGCTCGACGCGACCACGCTCTTCGTTCTGGGCAGTCTCGGTTTCTTCGGTTGGCCGGAGCTGCTGGCTCTGCACGTCGTGCTGGCCGTGGCATATATCGCGACGCGCCATCAGCGGCCGCTGATGGCCGTTCCAATTCGGCTGCGGACAATGCGGCCGGCAGCGTGGTGGCTGCTCGTGCTGGCGATCTGGGCCGGTCCGGTCATCGTCCAGCTGGCATCGCCGGCCGTGCCTTTCATGGACGTTCTGCCGAACCACGTCGCCCCGGTCGAACACGTCCGTGTCTTTGGCAGCTTCGCCACGCTCACCACATCCCCGTCCCCCATCTACGGGCCGTCACGCTTGATGCTCGGCTACGTGGCGCTCCTGGGGCAGCTCACCACGATCACAAACCTCGATGCCATCCTGGCCGATGCCGCCTTCGGCCTGCCGCTGACAATTCTGCTCGCGTTCGCCATTCGCAGGCTGGCCCGCGAGCTGTTCGGCACCGGCGCGGGCTTCTGGGTTCTGCTCACGTTCCCCCTGACGTTCACGTTCATGCGCATCCCGGACAGCCGCGACACCGTCGTCGTGTTCCCGCTCGCGGCCTGGGCTTTGAGCACGATAGCGGCCGAACTGAGCGCGCGACGAAAGGCAGCGGCCCGCGGCGTTCCCCTGAGCGGCACGGCCTCCGCCTCTCCTTCGCGCCTGCCCGATCTCGGCCTGACATTCGCGCTCGGCGCCGCCTTCCTCGTCCACCCGATCGTCGGCCTGGTCGCGTTCACGGCCGCCGGTGGGGCCCTGGTCCTGTATCCGGCGAGCCTGTCGCGCCGGCTCGTGCCGGCCCTCGGAGGTGGCCTGATCATGGCTGTACCGCAGCTGCTCACGATGGGCGGAATCGGGGCGCCGGCCTGGGTCGGGGCAGTCTTCGTCCTCGCCGGCGTCGCGACGGCTTTCGGCCTCGCTTACGTCGTCGGCGCTCTCGCTGAGGTACTCTCCCACGTCACTTTCGGTACCAGTGGGTGCCAAGCCGCTCTCGAGCGGGCCGCTGCCGGAGTGGCTGCAAGAATCGACCTGGTCGAGCTGGGACGTGCCGCACTGGTTGGCTCGGCAATCATCGCCCTCCTCCTAGTGGCCGCCTGGCACATCCCCCCGTCGGGCGATCCCGCCAACCCCGCCGACCCCGCCGGCGAGCTCATGGTCGACTTCCCTCACCTGGTCTGGCTCTGCCTCGCCGGAGCATTCCTGTCGATCCTGCGGCTCGGTCGAGGCTGGGTTCTTCTCGGCTGTGGCATCGCCGCGGGGCTTGCCGCCTGGGCCGCGTCGGGGTTCGTCGGGTACGCGAACCTGACCGAGCAGGCGGTCCACTACGAGGTCCCCAAGTCGGTCGAGTACTGGCTGCCGGTGGTGCTCGCCATCGGGGCGGCAGGGGCGCTGGCGGCGGTATGCAGGCAACGCCGGCTCGGCCTGCTCCGGCCTGCGGCCGTCGGGATCTTCCTGCTCGTCGCCGTCTACCCGATCACCGAGCCGCTCGCGACGGATATCCAGATCGGCGAGCATCGCGGCGCCGAGTCGCTCGGCCTTGCGTTGCGCGAAGCGGAGAACGGCTACTGGGTCGGGTACCCGGACTCTCGACTCATCATCGACGCTCCTCGACAGCAAGTCGTCGATGAGTTGCGCGCTGAGGAGCAGGCCGGGCGTCTCGGTCCATCGACGCGGGTCCTGAACATCGCCTCCAGCTTCCAGCAATGGGTATCGGTCCCGATCGGCGTCTTTACCGGCGCGATGGAGACGTCGATTTCGCTACAGCCGGAACTGAGCATTCACACTGTGGGCGGCCGTCTGCTCGGTTTCGACCAGCTCGACCAGGAGATCGCGAGCGGGTACGGCTATGTGGTGCTGGAACCGACGGGTCTCGAGCCGGACCTGATCGCCCAGACGCAGGCCGACCTGTCCTCGGCCGGTTACCGGCAGATCTGGTCGAATTCCCAGGCGACCATCTACGCACGGTCGTGAGCCGTCGGCCCCGTTGAGCCACCGACGCTCGGCCCTGCCGCCGGCTCCGATTGTCGCCGGCGAGGGTCGCTTCCGAACCAGGCTGGCCGTGTCCGAGGGCGCGTGTCGGCCGGGGATCAGGGCTGACCCTTGCGGTTACCGCCGAGTCTGACGATCATGGGCTCGCCCCCCGGGGGGTCATGCTCCAGCCTGACCTTCCGGGCCTGGCATCACAAGGAGTCCAGCGATGGACGATCTGAGACGGCACGGCATAGAGGCGCGAAACGATTGGCGCGCGTACCACTCGGCCTCCGCGGAAGCTGATCCGAGGTACCACAACCGGCCCGACTGCGTGGACGGCAGGAAGATCGCCGACGAGAACATCCGAGAGGGCACTGCCGACCGCCCTCTTTGCGACGTGTGCAGGAGTGCCCAAAAGCCCGCCAGATAGGTTCCTTACGCGGTCAGTCGGTTCTTCGTCTCGAGTCTTAGCGGGTCTATCCGGCGCCACCCTCCTGGGGTTTGGACGCCTCCAAGTCGTCGGCGCGCAGTCTTCCGACCCCCGCGGTGCCCGGAGCAGGTCCGTGCCGCCGCCGCTGCCAGGACTCCGCGGGTAAGTGGCCGGTAAGCGCCCGCTGGCATCTTGCCGGCGTGCTACCCGCATCAGTTGCCGAGCGCCTCGCCAGGCTGGCGCCTGATCAGCGAGCCGCCGCGACTGCGCCGCCCGGCCCGGTCCTCTGTGTCGCCCCGGCCGGGAG
>DASWZK010000155.1:0-29209 GCA_036404515.1 Candidatus Limnocylindrales bacterium | reverse complement strand
GACGTCTTCGTCGTCGTCACGGGCTACATCGACCGCGTCGACCGGCTGCCATCGGGAACGGTCGAGCTGATCGACTACAAGAGCGGACCCTCAGCTTCGCGCGAAGCGGCCGAGGCCAGCATGCAACTCTCGATATACGCCCTCGCGTGCCGCGACGCGCTGGATCTGGGCCGGCCCGAACGGGTCACCTTCTACTGCGTCGAGGAGGGCCGGCGCTTCAGTTCCGAGCGTACCGACGCCGCGCTCGATGCCCTGCGCGCCGATCTTGCAGCTCGCGCCGGCCGGATCCGCGGCGGCGATTTCTCCCCTACTCCGAGCCGGCGTTCCTGCAGCTGGTGCGACTTCACAGCGTTGTGCCCGGTGAACGCGCGTTAGCGTAGCCGACAAAGTCACCCAGATTGCAGACCCGCACGCTCGACGCCATCGGAGCGCGACGCGCCGGGACCGCGACGCCATCGGCCAGTGACACCCAGCAGGGTGTCACGCCACCAGCGTGGATTCACGCTCGTCATTCGCGATGTGCCACCTATTCAGAGCGGGCAGAAGATCCGGCTCTGTGACCCCGCAGCAACCGACGAACCTCCTCCTCTGGAACTGTGCTACGGCCAGGTTTTCACCAACCAGGCCGGCGGCGTCAACGACGCCGTCATACACCGCGCGGAGGCCGCACAGCGTGCTGAGTCCGCATCTCCGAATTTGCTTGACGGGCGATACTCGGCCCGCCCACCATCTTCCGTGGGGCATGGGCCGGCACCAAATGGGGCGCCGGTCGCGCGTGAGTACCTGTGCTCACGGAGGAATGACATGATGACGCTCACCCGGGTCCCTGGTTTCGGTGGATCCCCGATGCGCGGCCACGCCGGGCATTCGACTGCGGGGGCAGGGTCCGGGGCCCTTGCGCTTGTCTTCGCCGCGCTGGGGCTTGCGGGCTGCACGATCGGTGCGCACCAGGAGAGTCCGCTTGTCCAGCAAGCCAGCATCGCCGTTGGGACGGGCACGGCCGTGGCAACGGGCACGCCGACCACGACCGACCAGACGGCGGCCGGAGACATCCCGGCCGGGCGTGGGATAGCTGAGGGCGGTGGCGGGCCGCTGTCGTACACGTTCCGCGAGGAGTGGCGGCAGGCACGGGCAGCGGCGCAGAACTGGCGCAGCGGGGCATACCTGATCAGCGCGTCCGGAGACTTCGTCAACGACGATGGTGTGCCGAGCCAGTGGACCGTCGCTTTCATCGACAAAGCCGACGCCGATGCCGTGCTGGTCGTGGAGATAGATCCGTGGGGCAAAGTCACCGCGACCCGCGAGGTCACGGGTGACGGGGTGAGCTCGTTCGTTGGCCAGTACACCAAGCGAATGCCCTACGCCATCATGGACAGCGACACGGCGGTGGGGCTCGGCAAAACGGCGCTGGCCTCCCGGTACGATCTCGCCAAGACGAAGGACCCGCGCATCGGTCTGAACTTCAGCCTGGTCGATGGCAGCGGTCCGTTCTGGACCTACACGCTCTTCGACGAGTCGACCGCCACATACGTCTCCGTCCAGATCGACGCCCTGACCGGTGAGGTTACGGCTACCAGCTGAGGCATTCCGGCGCGGCGACGATCACGAGCCTCCAACTGGAACACCTCGCGCCTCAGCATTCCCCGGCGTCCCCGGGGGCGCGCTGGACCGGCGCGTACAGGCGGTAGTTTGCTCCGCAGGCGGCCTGGTTGCCCTCGTGGGCGGCGGCGCTCAGCTGGTGGTCGTGCAGGCTGGTAGCGTCGCCCGCCGCGAAAACGCCGGGCACGTTGGTGTGCTGCTCGGACGTGACGACGATCTGGCCGAGCGCGTTGAGCTCCAGGCCGAGTTGCCGGGCGAGCTCGTCAGGCGCCCTCGAGCTACGGATGGTGTAGACCTGCTCGACCGGGATCCGGGTCCGCCTGAGATCGTCCAAGACGAGCGCCCGCATCTGGCCGTCCCGGTTCTCGTACTCGACGACGCGGAAAGGGTGGGTGGTGATGCCGTTCGCGGTCAGGTCGGCGAGTCGCGAGGACGGGACCCCGAAGGCCTCTTGGCGACCGGCGACAAGCGTGATCCGTTTGGTGAAATCGAGGAGGTCCAGGGCGGTCTGAACCGCCTCTTCATCGTGGCCCACGACGCCGACGACGCGGTCGATCGACTCGTAGCCTTCGCAGTGAATACACCAGAACAGACTCTGCCCCACGCATTCGTCCCGGCCGGGGAATTCCGGGAAGTGGCCGACGACACCGGTAGCCAGGATCACCGTCCGAGCGAGCACTTCCAGCGGTCCACCTTCGGGAACCTCCCCGAAGATGCGGGCCATCTCCGGATCGCGCGGGATGGTCGAGCCCGGCCCGCCTCCCGGGGCACCGCCTTCGGGCAATCGATCTATCCTCAGGCGGAACCGCTCGCCTTCGCGCGTCGCGGTCGCGACGTGACCGAGCAGCAGCTGAACCCCGTATCTCGCCGCATGACGCCAGCCGAGCCGGCGAATCTGATCGGCCGGAATCCCGTCCGGAAAGCCCAGGTAGTTGTAAGCGACGTGGCGCCAGCGGAAGCGGTCGCGCTCGTCGACGAGGAGCACGCTCCGGCGCATCCGACCCAGGTTGACGGCGGCCGAGAGGCCCGCAGCCCCCCCGCCAACGATGACGCAGTCAACCTCGCGAGTGTCAGATTCAGGCGATCCCATGGCCGTATCATGCCCCGATTCCGGCGAACGGGCAGGCGCGCTCGCCCCAGAATGATCGCCGAGTCCGGAGCCGGCTCGGCGTTGAGTACCGGCGGCCGCTAAGCCACGTCGAGGGCGCCAAACCTCAGGTCGCGCCCATTACTCGGCCCGATCTCCGTCGGGCGCGGTACCAGGCCAGGTAGTCGAGCAATTCGTCCCGCTCCTCTTCCGTGACATCGGAGAAAAGGGCTGCACTGACCGTGCCTACGGGACCCGCTCCAGACTCGCCCGGCACCCGATAGCCGCTGGAGCGCATGAGCTCCGCGTATGGCACCGCCAGGGCCTCGCTCAGCTGGTTCAATATGTGCGGCGAGGGCTTCTTGACCGCATCGTCCTCGAGCCTGCTCAGGTAGGCTGCGGAGATTCCTGCTGCCCGAGCCGCGTCGACCGCCGATAATCCGCGAATTTCCCGCGCCTGTCTGAGCACGACTCCCAGCGACGACGCCATCCCGCCTCCACCACTACAGTGTCCACTCGCAACTACAGTTGACAGTAGCATGCACCCGTGCTCTACTGCAAGCGGGTAGTGGCCGAAGCGTCTCCCGACGGTGGACCTGATTGCCCTGCTTTCCCGGATGCCGGCAAGCGCGAGAAAGCGCACGGAGAAAGTCATGGCCATCATTCAAGTCAACCTTGTGGCCGTGGCAACGGAATCGAGTCGGTGACTGCCGTCGCCTTCGTTTCGACGTATCCGCCGCGTCGCTGCGGCATCGCCACTTTCACCCGAGATCTGGCCGGTGCGGTAGGCGATCGGGAGGTCGTGGCAATCCACCGGCCGGGCGATCGGATCCTCTACCCGCTCGAAGTCACCGGACTCGTCCAGGCCGACGATCGGTCGGACTACCTTCGCGCCGCCGACCAGGTCTCCGCCTCGGGCGTCTCGGTCGTGTCGATTCAGCACGAGTACGGAATCTTCGGCGGCCAGGACGGCGAGTTCATCATCGACTTAGTCGACCGGGTGCGGGTGCCAGTCGTGGCGACGCTTCACACGGTGCTGCGCCGGCCCACCGCCACGCAGCGCGCCGTCATGACGCGACTCCTGGACATGAGCGCCGCCGCCGTGGTCATGTCCGAGGCGGCCGCAAAGTTGCTTCGGGACGAATACGGCGCCGAAGCGTCGAGGTTGCGCGTTATCCCGCACGGTGTCCCGGACCTGCCGCTCGCCGATTCCAGACTGCACAAGCCCGACTTCGGGCTCGAGGGCCGGTCGGTGATCCTGAGTTTCGGGCTCCTTGGACCGGGCAAAGGCTACGAGCACGTGATCGAAGCCATGGTGAGTGTTCGACGGGATCGACCGGACGCGCTCTACGTGGTCCTCGGGGCGACCCATCCAAACCTCATTCGCACCGAAGGCGAGGCTTATCGCGATCGACTGCGGCGGGAGGTCAACGATCTGGGCCTCCGCGAGCACGTCCTGTTCGTCGATCGGTTCGTCGGGCAGGAGGAACTGGGACGGTGGCTACAGGCGGCCGACGTCTTCGTAACGCCGTATCCCAACCTCGACCAGATGGTCTCCGGTACGCTGTCGTACGCACTTGCGGCGGGCAGACCGGTCGTGTCCACGCCCTTCGCGTATGCGTCTGAGGTGCTCTCCGATGGCCGTGGGATCATCGTCGAGCCGGACTCTCGGGAGGCCCTGGCGGAGGCTCTGGTCGGTCTTCTCAGAGACGGAGTCAGCCGGCGCGAGATCGGTCGGCGGGCCTACGCATTCAGCCGCAGGATGATCTGGCGGGAGGTCGGCGCGGTATACCGCGAGTTGTTCACTGCGGTCGCCATGCGCGCCGAAGTACCGGTCGAGGTGCCCGCCCTGGCGGCCAATGCCTGAGCCGGCGCCGCTCTTCCCGGTGGTCCGCAAGCATCTGGAGTCGCTCACGGACGAGTTCGGGATTCGACAGCACGCGCGCGGTGTCGAGCCCGACCCGGCACATGGGACCTGCACGGACGACGTGGCCCGGGCCCTCGTCGTCGACCTCGACCACGCCGACGTCCTTGGGTCGACACCCGTCGAAGAGTCGCTCCGGCGCTCGCTTCGATACCTGGTCGAAGCCTTCGATCCGGCAACCGGGCGCTTCCGCAACTTCCGGGCGGCGGACGGGACGTGGCTCGATCGGGTTGGCTCGGAGGATTGTCACGGGCGCGCCATGCTCGCCCTGGCCGAGGCCTCTTCCCGATCCCGCGAGCTGGAGGTTCGGCGGATCGCCGCTGATCTGCTGGAGCTCGCCGCGCCGGCGGCGCTCAGGCTCACGTCTATCCGGGCGGTCGCTTCGGCAGCCCTGGCCTGTGCCGAACCAGTAGATGCGCCGACCAAGGTTGCGCTCCGTCCGGTGCTCGTCGATCTGAGTGGTCGGCTGGCAACCGCTTTCACCGACGCTGCATGCTCGGCGGACTGGCCGTGGCCCGAAGGGGCCGTGACGTATGAGAGCGCGCTGCCCGCTCGAACCCTCATCGTGGTCGGACATCGCCTGGGAGAGACCGCCATGAGCGAGCTGGGGCTCGCGACACTCGACTGGCTGCTGCGTGGCCAGGTTGCGCCCGGCGGCTGGTTCGATCCGGTGGGCAACCGCGGCTGGTGGGCCCGGGGCGGCAGGAAGGCGACCTACGACCAGCAACCGATCGAGGCCGGGTCGACTCTGCTGGCAGCCGAAGCTGCCTTCGAAGTAACCGCCGACCATCGCTACGTCGAGGCCGCCGAGCGCGCCTACGCCTGGTTCCTCGGCGAGAACCGGCTTGGGCTCACGGTCGCCGATCCGGCCAGGGGCGGTTGCCGGGACGGCCTGGGCGCGGACGGAGTAAACCAGAACCAGGGTGCGGAGTCGACGCTCAGTTGGCTGGCGGCCCTCGAGGCCATGCGCCGGATCCGACGCCTGCCGGTCAATCGACCCGATCGGATACCCGCCGGTGGCGTGGCTGGGGGCAGGCACACACGTAGTCCAGGACCCGACTGAAGGGCGCCGTCGCAAGAGCCACGGATGTATCGGCGGCGCCATAGTAGAGGTACAACACGTCAGCCTCGCGATCGACCGTCCATCCGCACGGGAAGACGACCTCGTTGACATCGCCGGCCCGCTCGTACGGGGCACGTGGCCCGAGAACCCATTCGTCGCTGCGGCGCAGCAGGATCGTTGGGTCTTCCAGATCCAGCAGCGCCAACCCGAGCCTGTAGATGGGACCCGCGGCCGTCATGTGAGCCCCGTGGTACATCAGCAGCCAGCCGAATTCGGTCTCGATCGGCGGCGGTCCGAGGCCGATCTTGCCGGCGTCCCACCAGGCTCCGTCGCGCGCCTCGATAAGAAGCGAATGATCGCCCCAGTGGCGCAGATCGGGTGAATATGAAACCCACATGTGCACGCCACCTCGCAGCGGCGTCGGCCTGTGGATCATCGCCCAGCGACCGTCGATGCGGCGGGGAAACAGCGCGGCGTCCTTATCCTCCGGCGGCATGGCCGGCCCGAGGCGTCGGGCCGTTCGGAAGTCCTTTGTGGCGGCCAGGGAAACGAGCGGCCCGCGGCGGCTGTACGCGGTGTAGGCGATCACCCACTCGTTGAGTTCCTCGAGCCACGTCAACCTGGGATCCTCGCAGCCCCATACTTCCTCGGGGTGGCGGTCCAGATCGGGATTGATCAGCGCCTGTTCGTCGAAGATCCAGCCATCGACCCCGTTCTTGCTTCGGGCCACCTGCAGGTGCGAGATCCCCCGCAGATCCTCGACTCGCAGCAGCAGCACGGTTTCGTCGTTCAGGCGGGCCGCTCCCGGGTTGAACGCCGCATTGGCGGCATAGGGCAAGTGCTCGGCCGACAGAATCGGGTTGCCGGGATAACGTTCGAAGAGCGTTGGCCCAGCGGCGTGGCGACTGGAAGTCACGGGTCCATCCGTTCGAGGAGGAGATTGGTCGCTATGGTGGGCGATACTGGACTCGAACCAGTGACCTCGCGGATGTGAACCGCGCGCTCTAACCAGCTGAGCTAATCGCCCACGAGACCGAGCGCCGACGCGCCGGAGGCCGAATTATAGCGGCCCGCAGCCAGCGGCCGAATGGCCGCGCTGCCGCCCTCGGGGCCCGGCACTCCCGGGCTCGCCCGGTGCGACGTCGAGCAGCGCGAAATGGCGGCTCACGACGCGACGGCCATAATTGAACCGACATGGACTCGAACCGCCTTCGGCCGGACCGCTCGCGCGCATCGGCCCGATTCGCGGTGCGGCTGATGCCGCGCGGCGGCTCGGATAGGGTGGATGGCGTCTCGGACGAGGGGACGCTGCTGGTCCGGGTTGCCGCGCCGGCCGTGGCCGGCGCGGCGAACGCGGCTCTGCTTCGGCTTCTAGCCGATGAGCTCGACCTGCCCCGAACCTCGGTCCGGCTCGTCGCGGGAGCAGTGGGGCGCCAGAAGCTCATCGTTGTCGATGGTTTCTCGCCCGAGGGCGTCTCACGTCGGTGGCCCGGCATCAAGGTGTAGGCGATTAGACTGCCGTGGTGCCCACCGGTCTGTGGTCTCGACCCGTCTACGGAAGAGGCCGCGCTCCGAAAAGGGCCCGCCCGACGCGGATGACCGTGGCCCCCTCCTCCACTGCGACCGTGTAGTCGTCGGTCATCCCCATCGACAGGCCCGCACCCAGCGCCGGCAGACGGGCGCGCAGTCGCCGGGAAAGCTCCTGCAGGCGGGCAAACGTCGCTCGCGCCTCCTCGGCCGTGCCGACCAGCAGCCCGACGGTCATAAGCCCAAGCAGTTGAAGATTCGGCATCTCGGTCAGGGCCGCTAACTCCGCCTCGAGCGTCTCGGGCAGGAAACCGGACTTCACAGGGTCCCGATCGACGTTCACTTGAAAGTAGACGCCAAGCGGCCCGCGCCGGATCTCGCCCGCGATTCGATCGATGCGTCGCGCCAGGTCGACCGAGTCCACCGATTCAATCGTATCGAACAGCTCCACCGCCCGACGAGCCTTGTTCGACTGCAGCGGCCCGATCAGATGCCAGCGCGCGTCCGGTAGCGACGGCGCCTTCGACTCGGCCTCCTGGACCCGATTCTCACCGAGCAGCGTGAGCCCGGCCGAAACGGCCGCAGACAGCCTCGAGACATCCACGGTCTTGGATACGGCCACCAGCGTCACATCGGCGGGGTCGCGGCCAACACGGCGGCACGCCGCGGCGACATTGGCGAGGACCGCAGACCGGGCCGCGCGAAAACCGGTGATGGCGTCGGTGTCCAGAGACGGGGCCAAGGCGGCGAAGGGCTACCCCTTCTCGTCTTGCGTCGGCCGCCTGAGAAAGCTCGGGATCTCCAGGTCCTGGTCGTCGTACACGGCCCGCATCGGCTGGCGGTCCGGCAGAGGCCTGTGGAGCGGCGTCGTCTGAACCGGCACCGGCACCGGCTGGCGCTCGGGCGCACCCGTGGGGCCGTACGTGAGCGCCGAGCGCGTTGGAGCTGCGTCGGCTGGATACAACCTCTGGCGTTCCAGGTCCTGCATGAAGTCGGCTCCGTCGAGGCGCGAAGCGCGAACCGGGACGGGGGCCTGGGCACCCGACTCGCGGCGCTGTGCCAGCGGCTTGCGGCTGGGGTCGAAGCCGGTGGCGATGACGGTGATCGTGATCTCGTCGCCCATACGCTCGTCGAAGCTCGTGCCGAAGATGATGTTGGCCTCCGGATCCGAGACCGAACGGATCTCCTCGGCCGCCTCCGTGACCTCGAACAGGCTCAGGTTCGCGGAGCCAGAGATGTTGAAGAGGATGCCCTGGGCGCCGTTTATGTTGACCTCAAGGAGAGGGCTGGCGATGGCCTGGCGCGTGGCATCCAGGGCGCGGTTGTCCCCGCTCGCACGACCGATGCCCATCAGGGCCGAGCCCGCGTCCTTCATGACGGCGCGAACGTCGGCGAAGTCCAGGTTGATAAGACCGGGGACGGTGATGATGTCGCTGATCCCCTGCACGCCCTGCCGCAGCACGTCGTCGACGAAGCGGAAGGCGTCGATCATCGACGTGTTCTTCTGGACGACATCGCGCAGCCGATCGTTTGGGATCGTGATAAGCGTGTCGACCTTCTCCCTGAGTTCGTCGGCGGCACGCTCGGCAACGAGCTTGCGTCGGGCGCCTTCGAAGGAGAAGGGCTTGGTGACAACGCCGATCGTGAGCGCACCGAGTTCCTTGGCGATCTCGGCCACGATGGGGGTAGCGCCAGAGCCAGTGCCGCCGCCCAATCCCGCCGTGATGAAGACCATGTCGGAATCGCGCAAAGCTTCGGTGATCTTCTCGGAGTCCTCCTCGGCTGCCCTCTGACCGATGGAGGCGTCGCCGCCCGCGCCAAGACCGCGTGTGATCTTGTCGCCGATGCGGATCTTGTGGGGCGCGTCCGATTGGAGGAGGGCCTGCGCATCCGTGTTGCAGGCGATGAACTCCACCCCCATCATCTCTGCCCTGATCATGCGGTTGACGGCATTGCTGCCGCCGCCTCCCACGCCGATCACACGGATCAACGCGAAGTTCTCGGAATCGGACCGTAGCGGCATTCCAGATCCTCCGGTGGCTTCCGGCAGACGTTGTCGTTCGGTCCGGCCCCCCCGAGATCGGTAGAGCACTAGCGCGTGACGGGGCTGGCTCGGATGGAAGGGAGTATACGCCTTACCGTGGGCTTCGGGAACCCAGATCGCACACTGAAACGGGCCCCTTACGAAGGGACTACGAACGTTTGTTCGAACTTTCGAGGAGGAACGCCAGAATCCGCCCTGCAATTCGGTGGGACCTGTGGACCCTCGCTTTCAACCCGCCAGGGAGACCAGCCTCAAGGCGCGGGTTGCGTCCTCGGCAACGGGGTCCAGGAGCGCGATCGACTGACACCTGCCTGACGTCACACGACCTCTGAAGACCGAGACAGCGGCCGCGCGGCTATAGCCGGTTCAGCGTTCTGCTACGGAAAGAGGTTGCGGATTGCGTCTCGGAAGCGCGCCGGCAGGCCGCCGGCCGGGGCCGACTCGAAACGCAGGACCTCGCCGGACTCCAGGCCCTTGGCGCCCCAGTAGAGCAGGCCGATGGCCGTGCTGTAGGCCGGAGTGAGGATGTTGTCGGTCAGCCCGCCCACGCCCGTAGGTCCGGCCACGCGGACCGGCATGTCCAGTATCTCGCGGCCGAGTGCCGCCGCCCCCGCCAGCTGAGAGGCTCCGCCGGTCAGCACAACGCCGGCTGGAAGCATCCCTTCCCCGACCGATCTCATTTCCGCGGCCAGCATCTCGAATGTCTCCCGCATGCGAGCTTCGATGATGCGGCAGAGCTCAATGCGGCTGACCGACCGGCCGGCCGCCTCGCCCAGCGTCGCAACGCTGATCATCTCGTCCTCGGCCACCGTCGACAGATCGCAGCTGCCGTACTGAGTCTTCAGCTCGTCGGCCACCTGCAAGCTGGTCTTGAGGCCGATAGCGACATCGTTGGTGACGTTGTTGCCGCCGACGGGCAGGACCGCGGTCTTGAACGGCGAGCCATCCAGAAAGAGGGCCAGGTCGATGGTGCCGGCGCCGATGTCGGCCACGGCCACGCCCAGGTCGCGCTCCGTCTCCGAGAGCACGGACTCTGCCGACGCGAGCGAGGCGGCAACAAGCTCGTCGATCTTGACGTTGGCCGCCTGGACGCACTTGGCCAGGTTTCGGACGGCGGTGGCGGCTGCGGTCACGATGTGGGTCTCGATCTCGAGGCGAATGGCGCTCATTCCGAGCGGGTCCTTGACGCCCTCCTGGCCATCCACGATGAAGCCGCGCGGCAGGACGTGCAGGACCTCACGGTTCGACGGAATCGTGACGGCCCGGGCCACTTCCAGCGCCCGCGCGATGTCCTCGCGTGTGACCTCACGCTGGTGGCCGCTCACGGCCACGGCGCCGCGCGAGTTCTGGCTCTCGACGTGCTGCCCACCGACGCCAACGAACGCCCGGTCGATCTGGTAGCCGGAGAGGCGCTCGGAATGGTCGACCGCGCCGGATATGGACCGCACGGTCTGCTCGATGTTGACCACGACGCCCTTCTTCAGGCCGCTGGCCGGCACGACACCCTTGCCGACGATGGTCAGACTCCCGTCACGGGCCACCTCGCCGATCAGAGCGCAGACCTTGCTCGTGCCGACATCGACTCCGACGAGCACTGCTTCGCGTTCCACTCGCTCCCGTCCTAGGTGCTGTCCTCGATCTCGAGCCTCGATCTCGAGGCGTTTGGTGGGTGGTTCCGGCCGACGGCGCCGTTTTCGAATCAAGGTTTCCACCGTGAAGGCTAACCGACCCGGGCTAGACCGGGCAACCCAACGTTGCAGTCGAGTCCTTCAGCGCGGCAAATACGTGTCCGAGTGGTCGGCACTGACATCGGACACGAGGAAGACCCAGGCCACCTTGGCCTCGCCGGCGTAGCCGAGAATCGACCGCAGGTCCCGGACCTGGGCGGGTATGACGGTGACCTTACGAACCGTTGGCGTGTAGAAACCGAACTGGGCCACCCAACCGGTCGGAACCGAGCTGACAGTGAACCCGTGGCCATCGTCGAGGATTACGGCCAAAGCCGAGGCCGTGCTGCCGACGTCGGCAGGCATCAACCCCGCCAGCCGATAGCCGGCGTCCAGGTTAATCGGGTCGATGATCCCGCCCAGGCCAAGTCCAGCGTCCGACGCTCGGCGATCGAAGACCACGGGCAGGCCGAGCGCGCCCGGGCGAGACGTCGCGGCCGGGTCGGCCGTCGGGGCGGGCGCCAGGGACGGAACGAGCGCGGCGTTGGGCGGCGGCGTCGGCGATCCGGCGGAGGCGGCAGCCGAGGGGCTTGCCTTCGCACCCGATTTGGCGGGCGTGGCCGGCGCGCCCTTCTTCGGGGTCGGCGTCGGCTTGCGTGTCGGGCTTGGCGATGGCTTTGGGGTCGAAGCCGGGGGCGGAGTCATTGAAGCCGACGTTGTCGCCGAAGCCGACGCGCTCGACGCCGCGCCTTCAGTCGGAGTCGCGATCGGACCCGCGGACGAAGGGATCGGATTTCCCGCCGAGTCCACCAACCCGAAGAGCAGCCCATCCTGATCGACCACGTAGCGTCGGTCGCCGATGACCCAGACGAGCTTCGGATCGCGCTCGACGATGTTGACGACTACCGTCGAAGGCAGGTCGACATGAACGGTAACCGACTGGACGGCCGGCAGACGAGCGATCTCCTCGGCGGCTCGATCGGTCTGGATGCGGAATACGTTTGGCGTGCCGTCCAGCCCCACGATCGAGCGGATGATCGACTGGCTGGTGAACGTCGCCCCATGTACCTCCAGGGTCCGGGCGGCGAATGCGGGGGCGACGCTGACGGCGAGGATTCCGGCCAGGCAGGCGGCCATGAGCAGGGCCGCCACTCTCTGGATGGAACGCAGGGGCGGCCCGCTTCGCCTGACTGGCTGTCGCCGAACATGCGGTCCAAGGCGGCGGGGCGGAAGGCCGCGGCTCGTCATTCGGGTGGCAGCGTGGGCGAACGGCGGTTGTCGGGAGGCGACGGCTCCTGCTGCCAGCTGGACCAGTCGCCGACGAACTGGATTTCATACACGAGATCGACGCCAAACTGCTCCGCCACCGCCGTTCTGGCGTGTTCGGCCAGGCGACGGACATCCGTGGCGGTCGCGCCGCCTTCATTCACGATGAAGTTGGCGTGCTTCTCGCTGATCGAGGCGCCACCGAAGCGAGTCCCACGCAGGCCGCACGCGTCGATGAGCCGGCCGGCCGAATCGCCGGGCGGGTTGCGGAAGACACTTCCGGCGCTCGCCTGTGTGAGCGGCTGGTGCTCGCGACGCCAGCGCCGGATCTCCTCGAGCCTGACCTTGATTGCGGCCGGGCCGGCCGAAGCGAGTCTGAAGGTGGCCGTCAGGACCACATCGCCGGTCGGGGCGACGGCCGCGGCGAGGGCCGAGGCGGGCATCGCGCTCCCCTCCCCCTTCTTGAAGCGGCTGTCACGGTATGTCAGCGACAGGGCCGCCGCCAGCTCCGTGGCTTCCGTGCCGTCGGCCCGCAGGATGGTCACCGATTCCAGGACGCCGGCCACATCGGCACCGTGCGCACCTGCGTTGGCCCAAACGGCGCCGCCCACCGTCCCGGGGATAGCCAGCCCGAACTCGAGGCCGGAAAGCCCGGCCCGCTGGGCCAGCGTTGCCGCACGCGCCAGCGCAAGACCCGCCTCCGCTGTCAGCCGATCGCCATCGATGCGCCAGGCCTCGGCTCTCGACAGGATCACCAGGGCGCGGATACCGGCATCTGCCGCCACAACGTCGCTGCCGCGGCCGAGAACGACGAACGGGACCTTATAGGCTCGGGCGAACCGGACCAGGCCAACGAGAGCGGGCACGTCCCTGGCTATGGCCAGCAGCTCCGCCGGCCCGCCCACGCGCATCGAAGTGTGACCGGCCAGCGGCTCGTTCCGTCGGGGACGGACCCCTGTCTGACTTGCCATCTCGACGGCCAGCCGGGCCCAGTCGGGCACGGACCCGGTCGCTGGGGCGGACTCGGCCGTGGCGCCGCCCCTACCCAGCGCCGGGAGCGTGGCCACTTCCCTGGCCCGGCCACTCATCGCGCCACTCCCCGGGAAACCGCCTCGAGGTGAGCGGCGTCGGGGAACGGTCTCCTCGCCGCGGCCGCCACGACGAGCTCCGCCACCGCGTCCGCGCCGCCGGGTCGGGCCAGCGACCGGGCGGCCGCCGCCATCGCGGCGTGCTCCGCCCGGTCGTCGAGGATAGCGGCGGCCGCCAGCAACGCTTCCGCATCGAAATCCTCGTCCTCCACCAGGCGAGCGGCACCACATCGGACCATTTCCTCGGCGTTGCGGCGCTGGTGACCGGCAGCGTGCGGGTACGGGACCACCACCATCGGCAGGCCAAAAGCGGCGACCTCGGCCAGCGTGGAAGACCCGGCCCGGCCGACGACGAGGTCGGCCGCGGCGAGGGCCCGAATCATGTCTTCGTCCAGGAACTTCTCGGGCCGGTATCGGTCGCGCATGTTCTCCGGCAGGTCGTCTCGACCGGCGACTGCTTCGTCGAAGCCTGCTTCACCCGTGACGTGGATAACGCGAGCCCGCTCCACCAGGCGCGGCAGCGCCTCGGCTACGGCCGAGTTGAAGCGTCGTACCGCCTGCGAGCCCCCGAAGATCAGCAGCAGCTTGTCCTCAGTCGGAATGCCCAGCGCCTTTCTGGCATCGGCACGGCTGACGCGCCGGGGATCACGAATCGGGGTCCCGGTGACGAAGCAGAGCCGCCCAGGTCTACCGAGGGCTCGGCAGGTGCTCTCGAACGTGACCGCCAGACAGCCGACCAGTCGGGCCGTCACGCGCACGCTTCGACCGGGAACGACGTTGCCGTCCCACATCACCACCGGAATCCGCAGCGCCCAGGCCGCCAGCAGAACGGGCAGGGCGACGTACCCGCCCGTCGTGAATATGGCAGCGGGGCGATGCCGGACGAGCGTCACCATCGCCTGCGGCACCGAGAGCGACAGGCGAATCGGGTCAAGGACGGCGTGTAAATCGAAATCGACCGACCGAAGCGACCGGACCAACAGGCGCCCGAATGGAATGCCCGTGGCCGGAATCACTGCCGCCTCGAGGCCTCGGTGGCCCCCGATCCAGCGCAGGTCGGGCGCGTCGGACCTAGCCTGCAGCGATCGGGCGACGGCGAGAGCCGGGTAGATATGTCCCCCCGTACCCCCGCCCACTATCAGCAGACGCACTGACCCAACCTCGTTCAACGGTTTCGCGAGAGATCGAGAGCAGGACCCCGACGGCCGCGAGACTGACCGTCAACGAAGAACCGCCCGCAGAGACGAACGGCAGCGTGATGCCGGTGACGGGCACGACGGCGACCACGACGCCGATGTTGATCAGCGCCTGGAAGCATATCCAGGCGGTGATCCCAGCGGCCACGAGCCCGCCGAACGTGTCGGGGGCCCGAATGGCTGTCCGGATGCCCGCATAGGCGAAGGCGATGAAGAGGCCGATCACGACCGCCCCTCCGACGAGCCCCAGTTCCTGGGCGATGACCGAGAAGATGAAGTCGTTGACGTCCTGCGGGACGTAGATCCGGTCGTTCCCGAGACCCGTGCCGAAGAGACCGCCGGCACCGAGGGCCTGGAGCCCCTGGACGGTCTGGAAACCGTTTCCCTGCGGGTCGGCCCAAGGATCGAGCATCGTCTGGATGCGCTGGAGCGGGTAGCTGCCGACCGCGAGGACCAGGGCTACGGCGCCGCCGAGGCCGGCAAGTCCGGCAAGGGCGAGATGGAAGATGTTCGCTCCGGCCACGAAGAAGAGCGAGAAAACGATCAGGACGATCACCATGGCTGTGCCGAGGTCAGGCTCGCGAGCCACGAGAACCAGGAACGGGGCGACGATGATCGCAAAGGGAACGGACCCCCGCCAGAAGCTCCGGATGCCCTTTCCACGTGTGGCCAGCCAGTGCGAGAGGTACACCACCAGCGCGAATTTGGCCACCTCGGCAGGGTGGATATCCGGGAAAAAGGCACCCAGGTGGAGCCAGCGGGCCGATCCATTGGCGGAGACGCTCAGGTTTCTCAGCGGACCGGGCAGCGGCACCAGGACCACGATCAACAGGACGATCGCCAGCACGGCAAGCGGCACGCTCATGACCCTCATGTAGCGATAATCGACCCGCATCAGGACGACCATGGCAACCAAACCGAGCATGCCGGCCAGGACCTGCGGGGCCACGAGCTCGAAGGTGTTCTGGCTCTGCGCGTATGAAGGTATGGCCGAGGCCGAGTAGACCATCAGGATGCCGATGGCCGACAGCGCAACCACCGCCACCATGATGATGTAGTCCGGCTCGTGAACGTCCCGCTTGAGGGGACCCGGGTTGGCCAGCACGCTGGCCTGCGAGCCTATAAGGGAGTTCGGCCGGCTCGGGCCGCTGATTCGCTGCACCCGCTCGCGCGGGACCGAGTCGTCCGGCAGATTCCAGCGGTCCGGTCGGCCGCTCACCGCACCGACTCCAACGACCGCCCTCGTTCGGCCAGGGCCGCAACTGCGGCCTTGAAGGCCCGGCCGCGGGCGGCATAGTCCACGAACATGTCGAAGCTCGCCGCGGCCGGGCTGAGCAGCACGGTGGCCGGCGGCCGCTCGGAGCCACTCCCGGAGAGCAGGGCACGTGCGATCCCGTCCGCCAGCTCGACGGCGTCTTCGAGGGTCTCAGCCAGTTCGACGCGTGCCATGCCGGCCGCCCGGAACATCTCCGCCAGCACCGGCCCGGACTCGCCGATGAGGACCGCCGCGTCGGCCCGTTCGGCCGCGACCGGCCCAAGCCCTGTCAGGTCCACACCTTTGTCGCGACCGCCCGCGATCAGGACCACCGGCCGCGAGAAAGACCGCAGGGCCGCGATCACGGCATCCGGCTGGGTCCCCTGGGAATCGTTGACGAAGCGGACGCCATCGACGATTGCCACCTGCTCGAGGCGGTGCTCAACGCCCGCGAAAGCGGCCGCGGCACGCCGTATGGCCTCCGGCGCCACGCCGAAGAGGAGAGCCGCGGCCACGGCCGCGAGAGCGTTGGAAACGTTGTGCTCGCCGGTAATAGCCAGCTCGACGATGGGCAGGATTCGCCCGCCAGGGCCGACCTCCGCGGCTCCCCCTCCCGCGACCGCAAGCCGTTCCACACCGGCGGCCACGATCCACCCATCCTCGACCCCCAGGCCGCCAGGCGCCGGCCGGCTGCGCCGGTATGTGATCACGGGGACGCTGCCGGGCGACGCGTATTCCGAGACGACCGGGTCGTCGGCGTTGAGCACGAGTGCGCCGTTCGGGCCGAGTAGCTCCGCAAGACGGCGCTTCACCTTCCGGTACGCCTCGAGCGAGCCGTGTCGGTCCAGGTGATCGGCCGTGACATTGGTGTAGACGGCGACCGTGGTGCCTCGCGACAGGGTCGGCAGCTGCAGCTCGGACAGCTCGATGACCACTCGACTATCAGGCGACAGCTCCGGCAGTCGCTCGACCAGCGGGATGCCGATGTTGCCGCCAAGGATCGCCGGATGGGCAGCGTCCCCATCGAGCAGCGCCGCAGCGAGCGATGCGGTAGTGGTCTTGCCCTTCGTGCCCGTGACCCCGATTGTCGGGCAGGGGCACAGTCGAAGGAAGAGGTCCGTCTCGCTGACCAGCGCCGGCGACCCGACCGGGTCAGCCAGGTGCGCCTCCACCACAGCTCGCAAAGCCGCCCGGAGCCGCGGCTCGGCCGTGGGGAAGTCCGGGTTGATGCTTGGAGAAGCCGCGATGAGGTCGGCCGCCGACCATGTGGACGCAGGCTCGACGTCCGGTCCGAGCCGAAGCTCGATCGCACGAGCGCCGAGAGACTCGATGGCCGAGGCCAGCTGCCCGGCCGACCGTCCGTCGTAGACGGTGACCAGGGCGCCGGCATCGGCAAAGAACCGGGCCAGGGCGATGCCGCTTCTAGCCAGCCCTAGCACCGTCACCGAACAGCCGCCGAGGGCGCCTTCGCGGACGCCGGCCGCCGTCAAGCGATCGAGATCAAGGACACGCCGCCGCATGGCCGGACTACTTCGGAATCGAGGCGACGAAGAGCGTCACCCCGAGCAGGCCGGCGAGCGCGCCGACGATCCAGAAACGCATCGTGATCTTCTCCTCGTCCCAGCCCCCCAGCTCGAAGTGGTGGTGGAGCGGGGCCATCCTGAACACGCGCTTGCCGCGGAGCTTGTAGCTCGCCACCTGGATGATGTCCGAGGCGACCTCAAGAACGAAGATGAGGCCTATCAGCGGCAGGATCAGGATCTGGCCGGTGATGAGCGCGATCACCGCCAGCATGCCCCCCAGCGACAGCGCGCCGGAGTCGCCCATAAAGACCTGGGCCGGATGAACGTTGAACCACAGGAAGCCCATCAGCGCCCCGATTGTTATGGCGTTGACCATCGCCAGGTTCGGCTGGGTTGGCTTGTTGAGCAGGGCGATGATCAGGAAGCTGATGAAGGCGAAGACGAGCGTGCCGCCCGCGAGGCCATCGAGACCGTCGGTTAGATTGACGCCGTTGCTGCAGCCGACGATCGCCAGAACGGCCACGACGATGAAGAAGATGGCGCCCAGCTCGACACTGTGGCCGGTCAACGGGATCGTGATGGTGGTCGTGTTCACGACGTCGCCTATAAACGGCACGCGGATGCCGTTGAAGCCGAAATGATTCTGGACGTAAACGGCAACCACGATTGCCACGACCAGCTGCCACAGGATCTTGTGGCGGCCACGGATGCCGATGCCCGTCCGGGCGTTGAGGTAGTCGTCGGCGGCGCCAAGTGCGCCAACGAGCGCAAGGACGAATAGCGGCGAGTACGTCGAGGCGTCGAAGGCGTCGAAGATGTAGGCCATACCGAGCACGACGGCCACAATGAGAACGCCGCCCATCGTGGGCGTGCCCTGTTTGATCAGGTGGGTCCCAGGGCCGTCGTCGCGGATCTGTTTGCCCATTCCGAGCCAGCGCAGCAGGCGCAGGAATGGCGGCATCAGGATCACCATGCAAGCGAAGGCGAGAAGCAGCCCCTGGAGGAACTCGACCTGGTCCTCTCTCACCGAACCTCCTCACGGGGCTGGTGCGATCGTCCCCGCGCGTCTGCAGCGGCAGTCCGGCCCTCGAAGCTTGTTCTCGCGGCAGTCCTAAGGACGGTCAGGGTGGGCGGCCCCTCTCCGGGCCGGGGCTCCCAATGGCACGTGTCGGTCACTTCCCCAGTGTCGCACAGCCAACCGCGCCCGGTTCGGGACCCCACCATCACCCCAGTGGCTTCGCTGTTGTCCCGCCCGGCGGTGTCGGTCCTGACTTGTTCGGCAGGATGTGCTCACTCAGGACCGCATCGGTGGCGACCCGTCGGAAGAGGTCGGTCGACTGCATGGGCATCGCCAAGACGCCCTGGGCCACCTTGGTCGGCGTCCCCTGATAGATCACGACGCCGATTGCCAGGTCGGGCGCGCTGTGGCCTACCCATCCGTAGAAGCTGTAGTTGTAGACGTTGTCGATCCAGCCGCCTTTGCCATGGTTCAGGGTCGGGTCCCATATCTGGGCCGTGCCGGTCTTCCCGCCCACGTAGTAGCCCGGGATGTACGTGGACTTGTTGTAGGAAGGCACCGTGGTCACGACGTGCTCCATCAGGCCCGTAAGCGAGCTCGACAGGCTGGCACTGATGATCTGGCGAGCCCCCGACGATGCGGATGGGGTGGCAGTCCCCTGGTCGAGGACGGCGACGTGCGGAGTGACGGACAGGCCGCCGTTGGCCATCGTGCAATAGGCACGCATGATCTGGATCGGTGTGACGGCCACGCCCTGCCCGAAGGAGGCGTTGGCCAGGTCGATCTGCTGCCAGGGCGAGGCTGCCGGGTCGCGGACGATGCCGTTGACCTCGCCCGCCAGGTCTATGCCGGTGAGCTGGCCGATCCCGTACGTCTGCCACGTCTGGTAAAGGGCGGCCGAAGCGGCATTGATGGTCTTGCCGAGGCGGAACGCTACCCGCGAGGCGCCGACGTTGCGCGACCAGGCCACGATATCGGCGAAGGTCATCCAGCCCTTGGCCTTGCGATCGGCATCTGCAACCTCCTGCGCGCCCGGAAGCTTGAGGACGCCGGTGTCGTCGATCATCGTCGACAGCGCGGTCGTCTTGGTCTGGAGCGCTGCGGAGGCGGTGAGCATCTTGAAGATCGAGCCCGGCTCGTAGACCTCGCTGATGATCGGATCCATGAAGAGGGAAGGGTTCTGGGACGCGACCTCGGAGTAGAGATTGGCGTCGTATGACGGATAGCTGGCTTCGGCCAGAACATCGCCGGTCTTGGGATCCATGACGATGGCCGAAACGGTTTTCGCCCTGTCGGCCAGCCAGGTTGCGAAGACCTCCTGCTCGACCTTGAGCTGAAGCCCGGCGTCGATGGTGGTTCGTATGTCCTGGCCCGGCGCGCCGACGTCGACGATGCGCTCGCCGGCCGGGCCCGGTGTGTTGGGGTCGACGCTGACCAGCTGTGGGCGACCCGCCAGAATCGTGTTGTACTGCTGCTCCAGGCCATATTGGCCCACGCCACTGGCATTCACGAAGCCGAGCAGCTGGGCAGCGAGCGACGTGTGCGGCGCGCCCCCTGCTTGCGGATAGACACGCACAGGCGTCGGTTCAAGGGTGATCGTGGCCAGGTCGCCGTTCGCCTGCGCGTCGGAGATCTCTTTTGCAGTGTCCGCATCCACGTTGGTTGCGAGGATCACGTAGTAGCCGTCACCGGTCATGGCCTGACGAAGAGCGGCCTCAGGTCCGGGATCGAGGCCCAGGTAGTCGACCAGCTCGTCGGCGTCTCGCTTGCGATCGGCATCGGACAGAGCGTGGAGGTCGGCGACGATGCGGTATTCGTAAACCGTCTCAGCGAGAACGATGGTGCCGGTTCGGTCGTAGATGGTCCCCCGCTTGGCCGGGATCGACTGCAGCGTGGATAACGAGTCCTGTGCCGTCAAAGTCGTCAGCTGCCCGCGCTGGTCGACCTGCCAGTAGGCGAGGCGCGCGGCCATGCCGCTGGAGAGGAGGACGAGCACGGCCAGGAGCAAAAGCAGGCGGCCCCGGGAATCCGTCCGGCCGAGCATTGGGCGGCTTTCTCAGCGGGCCGGGATGACGATCGGCGCCGGCATCTGCGACAGGCCGTCGGCGATCGCTTGGCGGCGAATCGCGGATTCCCGGTCGAGCCGGTTGATGTCCGATAGATCCTGCTGCCGCTGGTTCTGGAGCTGCCCGAATTGCTGGTTCAACTGGTCCATGTCATAGCCTGAGGCCGAAACCCGAACGGTCTGGACGAGGGAGAAGAAGCTCAGCAAGAAGGCCACCACAATCACGCCGATGGCGATCCCGAAGAAGCGGGGCCGCCGCCGCGCGCGGAGAGCCAATCGCGTCCGGCGGCGCGGGAGAGCCGGCGCCTGGGGGCGAAGGAGGTTGGCCTCCGGGCGCCGGCGTGGGAACAGCGTCGAACGCGGGCGTGCGCCCTCGTAGACGGCCATCAATCAATTCCGCGTGAGGCGGGCCAATCGCCGACTGCGGCGTGGGCGAGCGGCTCGCTCTCCCAGCGCTCAGCCGGCCCGGGCATATCGGAGTCGTCGATCCAGCTGAGGACGCCGACGTACCGCTCCGGCCGCTCATGCAGCTCGTGCTGGCGGCGGCCGTAGGTGCGGCGTCGGCTGGCCTGGTGACGCTTGCTCATCGGTGCCTCCCTTCCCGATCGACCTAGGCGGCGATGCGCTCGGCGCCCCGAAGGCGGGCGCTTCGCGAGCGCGGATTGGCGGCGACTTCCGCGGCGCTCGGAGTGCGCGACCTTCCGAGCGAGCGCAGGTTGGGCCGGCGTCCGCAGACGCAAATCGGCACCTCGGGCGGGCAAACGCAACCGCGCTGCTCCGTCGCGATGAACCGCTTGACGATGCGGTCCTCGAGCGAGTGGTAGCTCAGGACCACGAGGCGCCCGCCCGGCCGGAGCAGCGCGAGCGATGCCGTGAGCCCGGCCTCCAGGGCCGCGAGCTCGTCGTTGACGGCGATGCGAAGGGCCTGGAATACACGCGTAGCCGGGTGGGTTCGACGGCCTCTCGGCGTGGGCACGGCCCGCTCGACGAGGGCCGCGAGCTGCTCGGCCGTCTCTACCGGGGAGTGGCGTCGGGTTTCGCCTATCGTGCGCGCGATGCGACCGGCGAACGGTTCCTCGCCATAGCGGCGGAAAAGCGCCGCAAGCTCGCCCGGATCCATCGTCGCGAGCAGGTCAGCCGCGGGTCGACCGCGGCTCGTATCGAAGCGCATGTCCAACCGGCCGCCTGCCCGGAAGCCGAAGCCACGCTCCACGTCCGCGAGCTGGAAGCTCGACAGGCCGAGATCCAAGAGGAGACCGTCAATCTCGGAGAACCCGGCGTCGGGGGCCACCTCGGCGAGCTGGCCGAAGTTGGCCTGTCGAAGGACCGCGCGATCGCCGAAACGGGCAAGTCTTCTTGCACTCCTGGCGATGGCCGCCCCGTCGGCGTCCAATCCGAGGAGGCGGCCATCAGGCGCGGAAGCTTCGAGGACCCGCTCGGCGTGGCCGGCTCCACCGAGGGTGGCGTCGATCTGAAGGCTGCCGGGACGCGGGGCGAGAGTCTCCACGACTTCGTCGGCCATCACCGGCAGGTGCCCTACCTCCCGTTCGGCGCCCCCCTCGGGAGAGCCGCCGGAGGCGATGCCTCCGGTCGTCCCGTCGAGTGGGTCCTCAATGCCCATTTCGATCACTTAGAGCCCAAGGCCGGTGAGCTGGCTGGCCAGCGCATCGGCCGAATCGAGGCCCTTCTGGAAACTGGCCCACCGATCCGGGGCCCAAACTTCGACGTGATCCCACGCCCCCACGACGACCGCGTCGGTGGCAAGCGCAGCCCAGTCGCGAATGGCGCCGGGCAGGACGATGCGGCCTTGACTGTCGCGCTCGACTTCGAACGCGCTCGACGAAAGGAATCGTGAAACGGCTCGGGCCTTCTCATCGGACAGAGGCAGCACGGAAACCTTCGACGCCAGGGCCTCGAAAGCCGGCCGCGGGAATATGGCGGCGCAGCCGTCGACCCAACGAACGACCACCGCGCCCTCTTCGAGCTGCAGGCGGAAACGGGCCGGGATCGCGACCCGACCCTTGGCGTCCACCGAATGCCTGTACTCGCCGGTGAACATCTGCCAATCGCCTGTCTGCACCTGCTTGGGACGAAGGCCGCGTCCTGTCGGTGTGGCTGATGCGTGGGCCGCGACCCTCCGCTCTGCTCGGATTCACCACCGGAGGCTCGGCGACGGGGGCTCGTCCGCCGCCTGCACCCACTTATCACCACATTTCGCCACTAGACCGGATCATACACCCGCATCTCGGCTCGTCAACGCCGTCCCGCAGGGAGTTCGAGTGGGGGCGACCGAGACACCGGTCCCACCAGCGACGCTGCATGTCGACCGGCCCTTCCGCCTTGCCGTCGGGGATACTTCCACGAGGCGATCCTCTATCTCGGGCGGGTTGGTCGATCCGTCTGCTCGGCGGATTCGCTTGTCGGCACCCGGCCGGCCAACCCAGAATCGGCCGCGGACCGCAGGCCGCGGCACCGCTGTCCTGAGCAAAGGAGTCAGATGCGGATACTTGCCATCGAGAGGCCGGTCGAAGGAGTGGCCGATGCCCGGTTCACGCCGGAGATCCGGGAAGTTGAGGCGCGCCGGGCGTGGGACCTGCATCAGGCCGGCGTGATCCGCGAGCTCTACTTCCACGCGGACGAGGCGATGGCCGTGCTCATCCTCGAGTGCGCGAGCGTCGCGGAAGCCGACTCCGCGTTGGAATCTCTGCCGATGGTCTCGGCCGGCCTGATCGAGTTCGAGGTGCTGCCGCTGCGCGCCTACCCCGGCTTCGCGCGGCTCTTTACGCCTACTTCTGAGTAGCGACGCAGGGCAGCGTCGTCACCGGGCCGGGGATGTAGCGGGCGACCCAGCCTGACAGTTCGCAAGCGAGATCTTCGGCGAGCGCCGAGCTGGCGCCGTGGGCCTCGTATGACTGCCGGAAGGCGGCCATGATCGTGATGAGCTCGGCTCGGGCCGCCCCATTCCACTCGATGGCAGGGCACATGCCACGGAGAGCGCAGTCCTCCTCCTGCGAGAAGTGGCGCACGGAATAGTCCCCGAAGTCGCGCAGGGCCCGCTCGATGGTTGAGCGGTCGCGGCCGGACTCGATCGTGGCGAGGAGCGCATCGGCGCGCTCGACAAGGGCTCGGCGCTGCGCGTCGAGCAGCGGTGCGCCGGTCTCCATGCTCGGCCCCCAGCCAATCGACATCCCTGGACTCCTTCGTCCGCCGTTGCTCCGACGGTCTTTCACCGAGAAGAGCCCCCGAGCGGAGCTCGCTGAACGCATACCCTATCAGGCCTCACCGCGGCCGGCGCCAGACAGTGCCATTGCGCCCGCCGAATGATTACCGCGACGATTTGGATAGTTCCGACCGGGTAGGGCGCCAGCGACCGAACTGGGGAGTCGAGATCGCCGCAGTGGCAGACCCGTCGCGGCTCCGTCTCGGCTTCGTCGCGCGCGAGCCTGGCAGGGTGGCTCCCGCCGTTCAGGCGGCTGCGGGCTCGCCTACCAGGGCTCGCCTACTTGGTCGGAGGCGGGATCTGCAGCTTGTCGCCGACTCGAATGTTGGCCGAGCCGCCGAGCCACGGGTTCATCTGCCAGATCGCGCTGATGTCGACGCCGAAGAAGTCGGCGATGAACGAGAGTCGGTCCCCCTGCCCGACCGTATACACGTAGCAGTTGGCCTGGCCCGCGCAGAGCACGACCCGGCTCATCCGCGAGGCGGTCGCTCCAGGAGGCCAGGAGCTCACCGAAGCCGGCGCAGGCGTCAGGGTCGGTGTGGGCTTGGCGGCGGTGGCGGCCGTGGTCACGGCCGTGGCGAGGGCCGAGGGCGCGCCCAGGGCCGTCTGAGTGGCGGTTGGCCCCGCCGTGGACGCGGGCGCCCGCGATCCGGACACGGCCGCGACCGGCGAATGCGTGGTCGGCCACCCGCCCCCGAGCGGCGGCAAACCGAGAAACGCGGTGAGAAAGACGCCGATGGCCAGGATGACCAGGCCCACTCCGACCAGGGTCATCAGCGAAACGGTGCCCGACTGTCGCTCTTCCTGCGCGAGCCCGGGCTGGTTCTCACCGGCGAGGAGCGTGCCACGGACATAGCGTGGGCAGCTGACGTGAACCCGCTGGAGACAAACCAGCTCCTGCTGGCGGAGCGACAGCGGCAGCGGGTCGCCGAACGCCGCGCAACGATGCGTGGGCACGGCCGTCTTCTGGGCTTCGGAAAGCCGCCCATCGGCCCCGACGCTGCGCAGGAATTGGCAAAACGCGGAACTGGACGCCACCGGCTCCGACCAGGGGCGGAATCGAGGCGGCAGGTCCTTGGCATCGGCTTGACCGGCGTCCGGCGCGACCGGTCGAGTGTCGGGAATCTGCGGCACGCTACCTGCGCCGCCGACGCTCGCAAAACCGCCTGACCCGGCGAAGGCCGCCGGCGCAGCTGCATCCTCCGACGGGTCGAGGCCACGTGCCCCCCACGGTCGCCCGATCCCCCTCTGCTCATCGTCAGGTGGCGTGCGACCCCCTCGCCCTTCCCCGCTTTCCGAGCCTCCGCCTGACTCCACGAAGTCTCCCGGCCGCGCCATTTTCGCCCGGCGAGCAGGAGCCGGGCGGCCAACGCCGCGCAGTCTAGTACCTTTCGATGCTTGCCGCGCCCTCGTTGGTGATGCAACCCTAGCGCCCTTCGGAGGTAATATTCCGTCCCATGGCTCTACCTCAACGCGTCGACGAACCCGAGCCGATCGCCGTGCCAGTGGAGGCGCTGCGAATCCGCCGCTGCACGTTCCGGCGCCTCAGCCGCATCGCTGCCGGCGCGGATGCAGGGTATGAGGTGAACTGCCTCTACCCCGACAGACGAGTGCCGCTCCCGCTCGGCGACTTTGGGGCGAGCCTCGGGATCTGCGGCGCCTGCACGGCCACAGGCGTCTTCCGACCCGACGAGGACTAGCGCCCGAGGCCGAGCGTCATGCCGGTGCGGTCGTAGGGGATCGTGTTATCGACGTCGGGTTGGTGGCGAGCCGGCCTGTAAGCCGAGTTCTGTACCGCAACTCACGTTGCGGCGACGATCATCCATCTCAGGCCGCCGGTTGCCCGACGGCTCATGCGGCCGACCCGAGGACTGGGCAGCGCAACCTCTTCCGCCCGAACGCACGGTTGCCCGTGCGCCCGGACCGCGTCCTCCTATTTGGCCTTGCTCCGAGCAGAGTTTGCCGCGTTTCACATCCCGGTTCGAGCTGGGCCCGGCCGGGGCTACGTCTCTGTGGCACTGGTCCTCGTCTCGCGACGGACGGGCGTTACCCGCTACCCTGCGCTGAGGAGCTCGGACTTTCCTCGATGCCGTGGCCCAAAGACCAGGCCTCGCGATCGTCCAGCCGACTCACCGAGGCGGGATTGTAGTCGAAGTGGCACAGATGACCAAGTTTGAGAAGGCGACAGGCACAAACCGGAGCAGTCCCCCCGCTCCGACGAGCAACGAAGCGTCATCCGCAGCGGCGATCCGCTCGACCGAGCTTCCGGCCCCGGCGAACGACCGGGTGCGGATGGCCGGCGACGCACCGCAGTGACCGCGCAGCGCCCGAATCTCCGCGTGAGGCGGGCCCGCGCCGCCGATGCCAGGGCCATTGCCGAGATCGGCGTGAGGGGCTGGCGGGCCGCCTACCGCGGCCTGATGCCGGGCGGCTTTCTCGCCGGCCTGTCCGTGGCCGCGCGCGAGATCGCCTGGCAGTCGATGCTCGAGAGCGATGAGGACGGGGCAGCCCCGGCCTGGGTCGCCGAACTCGAGGGCCGTGCCGTGGGCTTCGCTGCCAGCGGCCCGCCACGGGATGAAGACGTGCCGCTCCCCGCGGCCGAGGTTTACGCGATCTACGTTCTGCCCGAATCATGGCGGCGCGGCGCCGGCCGGGCGCTGCTCGAAGTCGCGACGGACCAGTGGTTGGCGCAGGGCGCCACAACGCTCGTAGTGTGGGTACTCGAGGCGAACGCCCCCGGCCGCGCTTTCTACGAAGCCCTGGGCTGGAGCCCCGACGGCGCCCGCCAGGAAATCGACCTGGGCGGCTTCGCCGTGACCGAGGTCCGGTACCGCCTCCGGGTCGGGCAGTAGCGCCCGCCCGGACCGGGAACAGGTCCCCTACTTCGGCCCGGCCACCACCACGCGCGGGCCGCCCGCCTGGGCCCGGTCGATCGCCTCGTTGCAGAGCGTATCGGCCTGCTTGTTCTGGGCCCGTGGCACGTGACCCGCTGTCCAGCGAGCGAAGCGCGCCAGCCGCGCTTTGGCCTCCGCATGCAACGGAATGAGCTTCGTGTCCTTGATTCTCCATCGCCCGTTGAGCTGCTCGACGATCAGCTTCGAGTCGAGCAACAGTTCGAGCTCGCGCCCTCCAAGCTCCTCGGCCAGGGCGAGGGCGCGCAGCACCGCCGTGTACTCGGCAACATTGTTGGTCTGCGTCCCCAGATACTCGGAAATCGAAGCGATCGGCGCCGCGTCCGGTTTCCGAGCGCCAGCCGCGGACGCATCTATCAGGACGGCGCCCAGAGCCGCGGGCCCGGGATTCCCGCGAGCCGCTCCGTCGGTGCGGACGATGAACCTGTAGCCCGGTTCGGAGGCGCTGCCGCCGACGCCCCCGCCCGAGGTCGCGCCGCCGTCCCGCTTCGCGCCGGCGCCCCCGCCCGAGGTCGCGCCGACCGACTCCCAGAGCGAGTCCCAGCCGGTATCGCCGCCGCGTTTCAGCCGCGTCGCCCCACGATCGCCGAGGAGACCTCGAGGATCGCCCTGGTGACGTTGATGCCGCGCGGGCAGGCATCGACGCAGTTGAAGATCGTGCGGCAGCGCCAGACCCCGTCCTCATCGGCCAGGATTTCGAGCCGTTCGGCCGCGCCCTCGTCTCGCGAGTCGAATATGAAGCGGTGGGCCTGGACGATCGCCGCCGGACCCACGTATTCGGGCCGAGCCCAAAACGAGGGGCAGGAGGCGGTGCAGGCCGCGCAAAGGATGCATTTCGTCGTGTCGTCGAAGCGAGCCCTGTCGGCCTGGCTCTGGCGCCGTTCGCGCTCGGGCTCGGGCTGGTCGTTGATGAGATAGGGCTTGACCGAGCGATACTTGCCGAAGAAGCCGCTCATCTCGACGATGAGGTCCTTCACGACCGGAAGGCCCGGCAGCGGCGCGACCGAGATCCTCTTGCCGAGCTGGTCGACCCGAATCCGGCAGGCCAGCCGGTTGCGACCGTTTATGAGCATGGCGTCCGAGCCGCAAATGCCGTGGCCGCACGAGCGACGAAAGCTGAGCGAGCCGTCCTTGTCGGCCTTGACCTTGATCAGGAGGTCGAGGACACGGTCCATGGGGTCGACGGTGATCCCGTAGGTCTCCCAGTGCGGAGCCGGGTCTCGCTCCGGATCGTAGCGGAGGATGCGCAGATCGACATTCATCGGGCCGGCCTCAGTACGTCCGCGGCTTCGGCTCAAAACGGGTGATCGAAACCTGCTTGTAGCGCAGGATCGGCCCGTCCTCGCCTTGATAGGCCAGGCTGTGTTTGAGCCAGTTCGCGTCGTCGCGCTCGGGGTAGTCCTCGCGTGAATGAGCCCCGCGACTTTCGGTACGGGCCAGAGCGGCGGCAACGGTCACGTGCGCGAGATCCAGGAGATAGCCAAGCTCGTTGGCTTCGAGCAGCTCGGTGTTGAAGACCGTTCCGCGATCGGTGATTGAAATCTTCTCGTAGCGGCCTTCGAGCTCGGCGACCTTCGCCAGCGCCACAGTCAGCAGCTTGCCGTCCCGGTAGACGCCGACGTTGTCCATCATCGAGGCCTGAAGGTCGGTCCGGATGGCTGCCACCGACTCACCGCCCGGGGCCCTGCCCCTGATGACCTCCAGCTGGGCTCGAACCGGCTCCACGGCGTCGGCTATGGGCATGGGTCGTTCCACCGTGCCGGCGTAACGGGCCATCTGGCGCCCGGCCCGCCGCCCGAAGACCAGCAGGTCGACGAGCGAGTTGGTGCCGAGTCGGTTGGCCCCATGGACGCTCACGCAAGCGCATTCTCCGGCGGCGAAGAGCCCCGGCACGACCGTTCCCTTCTCGTCCCATACGACTTCAGACTGGACGTTCGTCGGGATGCCGCCCATCGCGTAGTGGGCCGTGGGCTGGACCGGGACCGGTTCCGTGAGCGGCTCCACGCCCTGGTAGATGCGGGCGAAGTCGGTGATGTCGGGCAGCTTCTCCTCGATAACCTTACGGCCAAGGTGCCGCACATCGAGGTAGAGGTAGTCCTTGCCGCCGATCCCGCGGCCAGCCCGAATCTCCTGGTACATGGCCCGGCTGACCATGTCGCGCGGCGCCAGCTCCATCAGTTTGGGTGCGTAGCGCTCCATGAAGCGCTCGCCTTTGTCGTTAAGGAGCGTGCCACCCTCGCCGCGGGCCGCCTCGGACAGCAGGATCCCAATCCCCACGATCCCGGTTGGGTGGAACTGGAAGAACTCCATGTCCTCGAGCGGAATCCCGTGGCGGTAGCACATGGCCACGCCATCGCCGGTCAGGCTGTGAGCGTTGGACGTGATCCGGAACATCCGCCCGAAGCCGCCGGTCGCGAGGAGGACCGTCTTCGCTCGGAAGGTGTGGAGCTGGCCGTCCGCCAGGCGATGGGCCACCACGCCGGCCGCTCGACCGCCCATGGCCGGCTCGCCGCCCTCGAACAGCAGGTCTACGACCTGGAATTCGTCGAAGAACTTGACGCCGTGCTTGATGCACTGCTGGTAGAGCGTCTGAAGGATCATGTGACCGGTCCGGTCGGCCGCAAAGCAGGCTCGGCGCACCGGCGCCTCACCGTAATTGCTGGTGTGGCCGCCGAACTTCCGCTGATCGATCTTCCCGTCGGGCGTGCGGTTGAACGGCAGGCCCATGTGCTCGAGCTCGATTACGGTCTCTATT
>DASWZK010000154.1:0-9836 GCA_036404515.1 Candidatus Limnocylindrales bacterium | reverse complement strand
GCCGGCCGCCGCGAGGGCGATCTTCTTGACCACGGCCATCTCGGCGAGCGCCGGCAGCGACATGCCAACCAGGACGAGCAGGGCCAGCGCCGCGAGGGCGATCGCCACCGGACCGAGGCCGGGCACGAAGCCCGGCGTTCGATCGAGCAGCGTGGCCCCAAACCAGGCAGAGCCCAGGCAGACGATGCCGACGGCAATGCCGCCGAGCCAGATTCGCAGGCGCACACCCCAGAGGTCGACGAGGCCGGCGCCAACCAGGGCGGCGATCGCCGGAGCGAGAGCAACGGCGTAATAGGAGTGGATGATCCCGGACATGTAGCTGAAGACGACGGCCGTGACGACGAACCAGCTGCCCCAGAGCAGGTAGCCGGCGAGGGCACGGTCGGTCCGGTGGGCCCAGCGGCGCCGGAACAGACCGACGATCAGGCACACGATCGCCAGCGGAATGAGCCACGCAATCTGGCCGAACATCTGGTCGTTGAAGAGCCGCAGCAAACCGACGTCGCCGCTGAACCCGCCTCCACCGGCCCCACCGCCGGCCCCACCGGGCCCGCTGGCGCCGAATATGCGGCCAAGGCCGTCGTAACCGAAGATCAGGTCGAGGGGCGACCCGGTCGTGCTGCCGCCGATGAACGGCTTGCTGCCGGCCGGGAGCAACTGGACGATGGCGACCCACCAGCCGCTGGTCACGAGCACCGTTGCCAGAGCCACAGCCAGGCCGATCAGCCGCCGGCGCAGGGAGGTGTTGGCCGAGAAGCCGAAGACCAGGGCATAGCCCGGGAGCACGAGGTACGCCTGAAGGTACTTCGTCAGGAAGGCCAGGCCGATTAGCGAGGCCGCGAAGGCCATCCAGCGATAGCTGCCGTTTTCGAGCGAGCGGAGCAATGCCCATGCGGATGCGACGAGCAGCAGGGTCAGCAGCGCGTCCGGGTTATTGAAGCGGAAGATCAGGACGGCGGCCGGCGTCAGGGCCATCACGACCGCGGCAATGGTGGCCGCGGCCGGACCGAATGAACGCTTCACGGCCACGAAGAGAACTCCGACCGTGGCCACGCCCGCTAGTGCTTCCGGCAGGAGGATGCTCAACGAACTCAGCCCGAACAGCCGGACCGACAGCCCCATCACCATCGTCGATAGCGGCGGCTTGTCCACCGTGATGAAGTTCGCCGCGTCGAAGCTGCCAAAGAACCAGGCCGACCAGCTCTGAGAGGCCGACAGCGCCGCAGCCGAGTAATAAGTGTTCGCGTAGCCGCTGACGGTCAGGTTCCAGATGTACAGGACTGCGGCCAGCGCGAGCACGCCGGCGAGCGCCGGGCGAACCCAGGTCGCCTCGTCCGCGTTGCCACGGACCAGGCTGCGGAGGCCGGCTATGGGTCGGAATCGTGGCATGGACGCGGGCCTGGTTATGGCAGTCATCCTCAGATCCTTTCCGACTGGGAGAGCGTAGCGAGTGCGCCTTCGGCCGACATTCGGGCGTCACGGACCCGATCGATGGCGAGGCGCAGGAGCAGGAAGCGAACGAGCGTCGCAACCACATTCGCGACGACGAGCACGGCGATCTCCGTCAGTCGGCCGTGCTGGGGTGCCGTCGCGCCGAGGATCGCCAGCGACGCAGACGTGATGGCCAGCGCCACGGCCAGCGCCAGCAGCCCGGCGGCGTGGTCGCGGGCGAGGCCGTCGCGGCCTCGCACCTCGAACGTGAGACGGCGATTCGCCGCCGTGTTGGCCACGGCCGTCACCGAGAGAGCCAGCGCGTTTGCCACGCCGGCTGGGGTTGTCTCTCGAAGCCACGCGTAGAGCACGACATATGCCAGAGTGCTGGCCACGCCGATGACCCCGAAGCTGGCCAGTTTGCGAACCGTGTCGCGATGCAAGGTGAACGGGCGGCGAACGGATAGGGCTGTCACGGCGACGAATCTGGGCCAGGCAGTCTTTCGAACTGGTTACGCAGGCGCGGCGCCACGGCGCCACGGCGCCACGGCGCGCGGCATGCGGCGAGCCATTTGCCAGGCGTCTGGCACCAGGCTGCGGCTTGCGGCGGGCTCCGTACCGACCTACGGAACAAGCAACCCGCGGTCCACAGCGGGAAGCCCGCGCTCCAGATATACTCAGATCCATGCGGAATATCCCTGTTGAGCAGAATAATGAGATCGAGACCGGAGAGGGTGCGGCGGGCCGGTCGACCCTCGAGCGCGAGTTGCTCGAGGAGATGACGGCCTGGTCGCCGCGCGATCGCGAGGGGGCCTTCACGACGTGGCACCGCCACGCGTTGAGCCTGGTCCACCTCAACGTCCTCACCGCTCTGGAGGTGGAGGGGCCGCTCTCGATGAAGCGCCTGGCCGAACTCATGGACGTCTCGGACGCCGGCGCCACCGGGATCGTCGATCGAATGGAGAAGCGCGGGCTGGTGGAGAGGCGCCACGACACCGTCGATCGTCGGGTCGTGCTCGTCCATGCCACGGAAGCCGGCACGAAGGTCTTCAGCGACCTCGCCAGCCACCGCCGCGGAGTGCTGTCCAGGGTTCTCGCGGAGCTTACCGATGAGGAAATGGCGGCTCTTCTCGTCGGTATGCGGGCCATCCGCGCCGCTCGAAACAGGCTCCTAGCCGCGGCAGGGCCTGGCTTTCCTGGCGAGACGACCGTGGTCGCCACCGCTGAGCCCGCGGATGCGTGACGGCACCTCATCACTTCTCCCCCACGCCTTCATGAGTCGTGCAAAGTCGGCGGCCACGCTGAACCGGAGCGGCTATGGGCCAGCCGCGCGGCCCTTTGAACGATGGCTCCCAACCCCAATCAATGATCGCGCCCGAATGAACAGGCAGGATGCACGCCGATGATCAGACTCCTCGTCACCTACCTCCGGCCGTACCGCCGCGCGCTGGCCGTGGTGTTGGTTCTCGTGACGATCCAGGCCCTCGCCAACCTGTACTTGCCCAATCTCAACGCGGACATCATCAACAACGGCGTGCTCACGGGCAACACCGGCTACATCATCCGCACCGGCGGCTTCATGCTGCTGGTCACACTCCTGGTCTGCCTGTGCGCCGTCGTCTCCGTCTACTTCGGCTCCAGGACGGCCATGGCATTCGGACGGGATGTGCGCAGCGCGGTCTTCCGACAGGTGATGAGCTTCTCCCAGAAGGAGACCAACGTCTTCGGCACCCCGACGCTCATCACTCGCAACACGAACGACGTCCAGCAGGTTCAGATGGTCCTGGTCATGGTCTTCAACATCATGCTCATGGCCCCGATCATGCTTGTCGGCGGCGTCATCATGGCGCTCCACGAGGATGTGCCGCTGTCGGGTCTGCTCATCATCATCGTGCCTCTCGTGGCCCTCGTGATGGGCCTCATCGCGACTCGAGCGATGCCCCTCTTCCGGTCCATGCAGAAACGGACCGACCGCGTCCAGCAGGTCATGCGCGAAACGCTGAGCGGCATGCGAGTGATTCGCGCGTTCGTGCGCACTGATCACGACGAAGCCCGTTACGACGTCGCGAATCGTGACCTCACCGACACCGCCCTTCGGACCAACCGCCTCTTCGCGATGATGATCCCGTTCCTCTTCGGAATCATGAACCTCTCGACGGTGGCGATCGTCTGGTTCGGGGGACTTCGCATCGACTCGGGCGGAATGCCGATCGGCAACCTGTCTGCATTTCTCCAGTACGTCATGCAGATCCTCATGTCGGTGATGATGGCGGCGCTGATGTTCGTCATGGTCCCACGAGCAGCGGCCTCCGCCGAACGCATTCAGCAGGTCCTCGACTCGGAGGCAGAGCTGTGCGACCCGGACGTTCCGACCGAATTGCCGGATCCCCGCGGCCTGGTCGAGTTCGAAAACGTCGAGTTCGGCTATCCCGGCGCGGAAGAGCCGGTGCTGTGCGACATCTCGTTCACCGCCAAACCTGGGCAGACCACCGCCATCGTCGGTAGCACCGGTGCGGGCAAGACGACGCTGGTCAACCTGATCCCGCGCTTCTACGACGTCACCTCGGGCAGCGTCCGCATCGATGGCGTGGACGTTCGCCAGATGCGCCAGGAGGATCTCTGGCGACTGATGGGCATGGTTCCCCAAAAGGCCTTCCTGTTCAGCGGAACCGTCGCCAGCAACCTTCGCTACGGCGATGAAGACGCGAACGACGATGAGCTCTGGAAAGCCCTCGAAATAGCCCAGGGCAGAGAGTTCGTTTCGGAGATGCCCGGCGAGCTGGAGGCCGAGATCGACCAGGGCGGCACCAACGTCTCGGGCGGGCAACGCCAGCGCCTGGCGATCGCGCGCGCCGTCGTGAAGAAGCCGAAGGTCTTCATCTTCGACGACAGCTTCTCGGCCCTCGACTTCAAGACCGACCAACAGCTTCGCGCGGCCCTCCGGCATGAGATCCATGGAGCGACCGTGATCATCGTCGCTCAGCGCGTCGGCACGATCCTCCACGCCGACCAGATCGTCGTGCTCGACGGAGGAAACGTGGCCGGCATAGGCACTCACGCGGAACTGATGAAGACGTGCGAAACCTATCAGGAGATCGTGTACTCGCAGCTGACCCGGGAGGAAGTGGCATGAGCGGGCCGGCGGGGGGCAACACGAGACCGGCCGGCGCGGCCGGCGGAGCCCCGGGCCGCCCGATGGGCGGACCCGGAGGCCGTGGCCCGATGGGCGGTCGTGGCCGGGGCCCGATGGGCGGGCCGATGGGCATGGCGATGCCGGTCGAGAAGCCCAAGGACTTCCGCGGGACCCTGCTGCGTCTGATCGGCGAGCTGCGGCCCGAACGACCTCGCATCCTTCTTGTTGTGGTCGTTGCGTTCCTGAGCGTGGCAGGCCAGGTCTTCGGCCCGAAGATCCTCGGCAACGGCATCAACCAGCTGATGAACGGCCTCGTCGGCAAGGAGCTGGGCCAGTCCATGCCGGCCGGAACGACGCACGCCCAGGCCGTCGCGATCCTGAATCAGACTCACAGCCCGCTGGCCAACCTGGTTGCCGGGACCAACGCAGTCCCCGGCGTCGGTATTGATTTCGGCGCCCTGGGGATGGTCCTGCTCGGCCTAACGGCCCTCTATCTCGTGGCCACTTTCTTCACGTGGGTGGCCTGGTACACCATGGCCGGCGTGGCGCAGCGAACCGTGTACCGCCTGCGACGCGAGGTCGATCAGAAGCTCGGCCGGCTCCCGCTGAAGTACTTCGACACACACGCCCGCGGCGACACGCTGAGCCGCGTCACGAATGACATCGACAACATAGCCAACACTCTGCAGCAGAGCCTGACCCAGATCATCACGTCATTTGCCACGATCATCGGTGTGCTGGCGATGATGTTCTGGATCAGCCCCATGCTGGCAGTGATATCGCTCCTCGTGCTCCCGACGGCCGCCATCCTCACCACGCTGATTGCGCGCCAATCTCAGAAGCAGTTTGCCAATCAATGGACTCGGACCGGGGTTCTCACCGGCCAGGTCGAGGAATCCCATACCGGCCACAGCATCGTGAAGGTCTTCGGCCACCAGGAAGACGCGATCCGCCAGTTCGACGAAGAGAACCAGAAGGTCTACGAAGCGAGCTTCAAGGCGCAGTTCATCTCCGGGCTCATCATGCCGGTGATGACATTCGTGAGCAACCTGAACTACGTTGCGATCGGCGTGCTGGGCGGTATCCAGGTCGCGAACGGAACCATGTCCCTCGGCGACGTCCAGGCGTTCATCCAGTACTCGCGCTCGTTCACGCAGCCGATCACGCAGGTCGCCAGCATCATGAATCTCCTCCAATCGACGATGGCATCGGCCGAGCGCGTCTTCGAGCTGCTCAACGAGCCGGAAGAGGTGCCCGACGCGGCGCAGCCCGCCATCCTCGACAAGCCATCCGGCCACGTCGCTCTCGACGACGTAGCGTTCCGATATCAGGTCGAGACGCCCCTCATCGATGACCTCAATGCCGACGTCCGATCGGGCGAGGTGCTGGCGATCGTCGGACCGACCGGCGCCGGCAAGACCACCGTCGTCAACCTGCTGATGCGCTTCTATGACATCGACTCGGGCACCATCAAGATCGACGGCATCGAAACCCGCCAGCTGACCCGTGACAACCTGCGCCACACCTTCGGCATGGTCCTGCAGGACACGTGGCTGTTCGGCGGCACGATCCGCGAGAACATCGCCTACGGCCGCGAAGACGCAACCGAGGACGAGATCATCGCCGCCGCCAAGGCGGCACACGTCGACCATTTCGTCCGGACGCTCCCCGACGGCTACGACACGGTGATCGACGACGACGCCTCGAACCTCTCGCAGGGCGAGAAGCAGCTCCTCACCATCGCGCGGGCCTTCCTGGCCGACCCGGAGATCCTGATCCTCGACGAGGCCACGAGCTCGGTCGACACCCGGACCGAGGTTCTCGTCCAGGCGGCAATGGCACGGCTGATGAAGGGACGGACAGCGTTCGTTATCGCCCACCGCCTGTCCACGATCCGCAACGCCGACTCGATCCTCGTCATGAACCAGGGCCACATCGTCGAGCAGGGCAGCCACGACGAGCTGATGGCCCGCCGCGGCTTCTACTACGACCTCTACAACTCGCAGTTCGAAGAAGCGATCGCAGAAGCGGTCTAATCGACGTCAAGTCGCGGACCGGCGGCCGGGCACTTTGCCCGGCCGCGACCGATTCTTGGAGCCGTGGCGACGACGAACCCCGCAACGAGCGCACCTGAGGACGCGCGAGCGAGGCACGCAGGGGCCAACGCGGGCACACGCCAGACAACCACCAGTGAAGTTGAGCGAGGGACTCGGGCGCTCGGCGGATTCCCATCGCCCTCGGTGTGGTTGGGCGCAAACCACCGCCCGTGCCGGGGCGCTGAGCGGCCGACCGGACCCGGTGAATAGGCTCAGCCTCGCACTCCGGGAGAGCCAGCGTAGCGCTGGGTAGTAACCTCCGCCCATGCATCCGTTTCGATTTGCCGTTCAGCAGGGATCGGCGGCAAGTAGCGAGGCCTGGACGGCCACCGTCCGTCGGGCCGAGGCGCTCGGCTACGACGTGCTCGTCATGCCCGACCACCTCGGCCGCCAGCTGTCCCCGTTCGCGGCGCTGGCGGCAGCTGCGGCGGCCACGACTCGGATCCGCCTCGGCTCCTTCGTCTTCGCCAACGATTACCGCCATCCTCTGATCCTCGCCCGCGAAGCCGCCACGCTCGACTTCCTCTCCGGTGGGCGCTTCGAAATCGGGCTCGGGGCAGGCTGGATGACTCGCGACTACCGCGAACTCGGGATGACTTACGACCCGGCACCGCGGCGAATTGATCGACTCGAGGAAGCGATCCCGCTGATCAAGCGGCTTCTCGGCGGCGATACGGTCACTCACAGGGGCGAGCACTATAGCCTCGAGAGGGCATCGGCCGGCGTAAAGCCCGTTCAGAAGCCGCGGCCACCGCTGGCGATCGGCGGGGGTGGGCCGCGGATGCTGAAGCTGGCCGCGCACGAGGCCGAGATCGTCGGGTTGGTCCCTGGTTTCGACGCCGACGGTCGAGTTCGGGTTCGATCGGCCACCGAGACGGCCACGGCCGAGAAGATCGCGCTCATTCGCGAAGCGGCCGGAGACCGGTTCGAACAGCTGGAGATCAATCTGTGGCTCGGCGACGCGGGCCTCGTCGGCAGCGGCAACTCCCTGTTCGGGTCGGTGTCGGCTGCGGCTCGTTGGGCTCCCACGGCGATCTACGGCAGCCCTTACGTTCTCTACGGCACGCTGAGCGCGGCGCGCGAGCGGCTGTTGCGGCGCCGCGATCTGCTCGGCATCAGCTACTACACCGTGCCGAGCCACGCGATGGAGTCGATGGCGCCACTGGTCGGGGCTCTGGCCGGCAAGTAGGCGCGGCCGACCGTCCGGTTTGGAGGATGCCACCGGGACGCCGCCGGGGCGTCCGGTTTGGGGATGGGCCGGGGACGCCGCTCACGCGCGCGAGCCAATTCGCGACTGCCGAGGATGAAGCCGGCGGCAGTCTCGGGCGCCCCGCGAATCTCGGGCACCGAGGGCGTGCTCACGCTACTCTCCTGCCATGACCGAGCCCGACCCCCAGATCCCCGCCTATCGTTACGTGGAGCGACTCGCCGCCTGCCGCGAGGCCGCCGCGGCGTCCGGCTTCGGAGCGCTGCTCATCGGCGTCGGGCCGGACCTGCGGTATCTGACCGGATTCGTCGGCGACCCCATGGAGCGCCTGACGCTGCTGGTTGTGCCGCGAGAGGGCCCCGTCCGATTCTAAGAGTCTGTGAATGAAAGTTCACGCTCGGGTTGGCTCAACCGTGCCGTAGAACCTGTCGCGGGTCTCCGGCACACTGCCGGCGATGGCGACGGTTATCGAGCTGACGGACGACGAGTGGGATCTGGTCAAGGATCTCTTTGACCCGAAGGGGCGGCGCGGTATGCCCGCGAGATACTCGCGGCGCGAGATGGTCGATGCGCTCCTCTTCATGGCTCGGACTGGCATCCAGTGGCGCTATCTGCCCGACCGATACCCGCCCTGGTCGGCAGTCTGGCAGCAATGGCGGAGATGGAGAGCCAACGGCGTTTGGGCGCGCGCGATGGTTCTGCTCGCGCACGCCGTCCGGATTCTGAAGAAGCGGCCGAGCGTCCAGCCATCGATGGTGATGATTGACGCCCAGGTCGTGAGAGGTGGTCGATTTGGCCCGACCTTCCACAACGCCGGCGGTCGAGGCGGTCGAACGATCGGCGCGAAGCGCAGCATCCTGATTGAGATCCTCGGCCTGCCTTTGGCGGTGCGCGTGGATCCGGCGAGTCCGCACGATGTGAAGGTCGGGCGCGAACTCCTTGCCGATAGCCTGCCCGCTCTGCCGCGCGTCCAGGCGATCCTCGCCGATCGAGGCTATCGCGGTCTGGCGCGGCTCGCCGCCCGCAAGAACATCACGCTCGACATCAAGGCTCCGCCGCCGGGCACGAAAGGCTTTAGCCGATCCGACCGCTTTACAAGGTCGAGCACGCTTTTGCCCGACTCGGGCGATGGCGAAGGCTGTCGCGCTGCTACGAAGGAACTGAAGCGAGCGCGCAAGCCTGGCTCGAAGTCGCCGCAGTCGCCTACATGTTCGCCCGGATTCGAGTCGAGCCGACCTGATCCGAGATCGTTCAGCCGTCGGGAGAAGTGTTGGCGGCAGGTGACGCGGCGTCCAGAAGCGTTGATTGCCAACCTTGGGGCCCGATGGGACCCGCCTACTGTATGGACGCCACCACCGGGACCGTGACCGTGACCGGAGCTGCGTAGGTGAAGTCGAAAGTGACCTCAACCGTCTGGCCGGCGGCAAGGGGCTGGGGCAGACCGCTGACGATCAACTCCCCGTCGCCGGCTCGAAGCTGGATGGTCTCGCCCTGCTTTATCAGCCACCAAGGCATCCGTGATCGACCGACTATTCCGGTCTCGGGATCTGTAGGGGCCGGCGAGCAACCGCAGGTCGCGTATAGGGCTACAAGGGCTGCGCCCGGTGACGATCCTCCTGTGAGCCTGTCGTCTTGCGCGGTCTCGTTGCGGATCGTGGCGACGACGATAACGGCGTTGCCATTGCTCTGAATCGGCATAGCCTGCGCACCGCTGATGTTCATACCGTTGCCCGAGGCTGCGGTCTTGGTGGTGAGAGGCGGCGTCGTGACAGTGGGCGCAGCCGAGGCGCATCCCGCTGCCACAAGAACGGCGAGCACGAGGCCTGCGGCTCTCATTGCGCGACTCAGACGAATGTTTCGTATCACCGTCTCTACCCCCTTCAAAGCGTCAGCCAGTGTAGGCCTTGCGAGTCAAGTCCGACCGACCCCATAGGACCTCGCGAAGTGGCCCATTTCATTCACAGGCTCT